>CAZZNC010000289.1:0-4239 GCA_964655405.1 uncultured Anaerolineaceae bacterium
GTCCAAGTGCCATGCCCCCCGTGCCGCGCCGAACGCGCCAGCGCTCGCGTGGCGGGAGCGCGAGGGCAGCGCCTGCGCCTTCAGTTTGCGGTGGAACGGGGCACGAAGCGCAGCGTGGCGTGGTTGTGCGTGCAGCTTTCGCCGCTGAGCGTCAGTTGCACCGGCGCGGAGGCGTAAAAGCCGCTTAGATGCACGATCTGCACCCAGACGCTGCGCCCTTGAACGAAGGACCGAATTTCGCTGCGCCAACGCCCGTCCGCACCGACGGGCAGATGTTGTATGTCGAGACGGTCGCCCCACAGCAGCACGTGGTAGGCGTCCGGCGCAACGTTGGGCGGCGGCTGAATGACCCCTTCCACGATCTGCGCGGAGCAGTCCTCGGCGGCGCTGTAATGGGGGGCGTCGGCCAGACGCAGCGGAAAGATGCTCGTATCTGTGCCGGTGGTGCGTTGCAGTTCGGTGTAGTCGTTGTGCACTGCGGTCAGTGTGGCCTGGAGGCCTTCTTGGCGCGCGTTGCCGAGGATGATCAGCAGCACGGCGCCCGTCAGCGTCACCGCGACGAGTCCCAGGGCGAGGCTCAACACCACCTTGTAAGGTCGGCTTGCGGGCGGTGTGTTCGGCGTGTGTGATGATGTGTGGGTGTCCACTTGTATCCTCTCCGTAAAAACGTGGTAGGTTTAGTGTAACCCGACGGTTTTATCTCGCCAAACGGCGTTATGACGCTGTGTACTCTACGCCAAGCTGACGTTGCGCGATATTAAGCGGTATAAAATGAAATGAGAGGCGCACCACGCGCATTGCGCAGTACGCCCCGCTTGGTTGGCCTCATGCGTGTTGTGGAAATGTGCCTGTTGGCGGCTCAGGCGTGGTTCGGCGTGGTGTCCACGACCGAGTTGTCGCCGCTGAAGGGGTTGGCGACATAGTGATCGGCGTCCCAATCGTTGTGCCATTGTGCGCCGTTGACCAGGTAGCGGAAGGCGTAGGTGCGGTTGGGTTCGAGCGTGAGCGCGACTTTGAATTTGCCGTTTTTGTACTTTTTCATCGGCGTGGCCTGTTTGTTCCAGTCGTTGAAGTCTCCGACCAGAAACGCGCTTTCTGCTTCGGCAGCGACGGCGTCCGGCAGGGTGAATTCCACCTTGACCTGACCGCTTTTCAAAAAACGCTTTTTGAGCATCGCAAGTTCTCCTCATCTCAACGGGCTTGCTTATGCGTATTCTACCAGTTTTCGGACAGGCAGTCAGGTGCCGCCGACGCAACTTGGGTAGCTTGCACAAAGGATCGGCCCGTTCTCGTGCAAAGAGTCATGGGCGCGCTCAGCAAGGCGGGTAGCCCAGTTGCTCGAAGGTGAGCGGGTCTACCGGACGCCCGTTGACATGGATTTCGTAGTGGATGTGCGGGCCGGTGCTGTTGCCGGTGCTGCCGCTCCAACCGATGAGCGCGCCGCGTTCGACAAGTTGGCCGCTCGTGACGTTGAAGTCGCTCAGGTGGGCGTAGTAGGTCACAAAAGAGCCGTTCTCCACGATGATCAAATTGCCGTAGCCTTCCACGCTCCAGCCCGCGAACTTGATCATGCCGCTATGCGTGGCGACCACCGGCGTATAGAGCGGGATGCCGATGTCAATGGCCGGATGATAGGCGTGAAAATATTGGGTCAGTGCCCCGCCAGCCACCGGCCAGCCCGCCGGTGCACAGTTCAGCCCTCCATAAGATGGCGCATCCGGTGGCTGGGCAGCATAGTAGGACACAGCCGGCGGTTGGGTGGGGCATGGGCTTTCGTAGAGCTTGGCAGGCGTCAGCGTGGGGGGCGGAGTGGCGCTCGGCGTCGGGCTGCCGGTCACGGTATGGGTTGGCGTGACGGTCAGCGTGACGGTGGGCAGCGGGGCGAGCGCCGGAGTGCCGGTGGGCGTGGGCAGCGCAAATTGCATATCTCCGGTGCTGGGCTGGTAGTAGTCCAACGGCGGCATGTCCAAGATCAGCATAGCGAAGGGATCGGCTTTGGTGTTGGGGCGGGCCAACGCCATCGCGCCCAACAGCGCAGGGTTGATCGCAGGATAGGGTGCGGCGGGCGTGCCGGGCAGTTGCCCGACTGCTGTGGAGATGGGGGGCAGTGGGTAGGAACGTTCTTCCCAGTGTGTGGCGGCCCTGTGCAGCACATAGCCGACCAGCGTCATGGTGAGCGCGGGCAACGCGATCACCAACAATACCAGGCGCGAGGCGCGTAACAAGCGTTCTGATGTGTTCATAGGCTCTATTGTAACGATGCTGCTGGGCAAATGCACGTGCGAACGCTAGACTGATTGCCGAAGCCCGCGCCGTTGCGCGCCCATGACAGGAGTGGCTCATGAGCCAAGACGATTTTCCCCCGCTGCCGGACTTTCCCCTTTCGTTGGAACCGCACGAGCTGCTGGAAATTTTGCTCGGCGAGTTGCGCACCCCACTCGACGCGCTCGACGGCTGGGCGGGCGTCCTGAGCGACGATCCGGCATTGGAAGGGCTTTCGGTGGAAGCGGCAGAGGCGGTGGCGCGCATCACCGCGTACCTCAAGGCGTTCTTGGCGCGTACAGAAACGTACCTCGACGGTTGGCAGTCCGCCAACGGCAAACGCTGAGGGGCGCGGGGCACATGGAACGTTGGCGTTGGGTGCAGGAAATTTTCGACGCTTCCGCCGACCGCTACGAAGCCGAGATCGCGCCGCTGCTGGCTCCGCTGGTGGCAGACTTCGCGGCGGCGATTGCGCGGCGTTGCGCGCCGTGCCCCGAAGGCTGGGCGTTGGACGTGGGCACGGGCACAGGGGCATTGGCGCGGGGGCTGGCGCCGTTGGTGCGTGGCGTGTGCGGTGTAGACGTTTCCGGCGCATCGCTGACCCTCGCGCGTGGCACGCCCGCCGCCGCGCATGTGCATTACACCCGCGCAGACATCCACCGCCTACCCTTCGCGGATGGGCGTTTTGCGCTGGTGGCCGCTTCGCTGGGGTTGAACGCCACAGCCCCGCAGCGCAGCTTGCGCGCGTTGCGGCGTGTGCTGACGCCCGGGGGCTGGCTGGCGATCCAAGAGTGGGGGCCACTTGCCGCACCGGATCGCGTTTTTGCGGATGTTTGCGCCGCGCATATGCCCTCTGACGAACCGCCCGACCAGGCCGCGCCAGAAACGTCCCCGCACTGGGGCGACTTTTTGCAGGATGCGGACGATTACCGCGAGTGGCTGGGCGAGCTGGGCTGGCGTGATGTGACGGCTTGCGAGTGTGTGCCGGTGACGGTGCGCGTGCCGCGCGTGGATGATTTCGTGCGTTACAAGCTGGCATGGACTTACCGTTGGGAACGTTGGCGTGCTCTGTCTGCGCCGCAGCGGGTGGCGTTTTTTGATGCGGCACGGGCTGCGCTGCGTCCGTTGGCCGCGCCGCACGGTGCGTTGCTTTGGCGTCCGGTGATGTTCCGTGCCTTTGCGCGACGCTGAACGCTCAGGATGCGTACACGGTCACGATGCCGGTCACCACACCCAGCCCCAGCGTCACAACCGCCAGGATGCCGAAGATCGCCACCAGCGTTTCCGAGGGGAAGTAGAGCACATACACGCCCAGCGCCACGAAAAGCGCCATCGAGAGCAGCGTCAGCCGATAGAGCCACACTTCGCGGCGGGTCAGGGGAGAGCGTTGGGAGTCGGTCATGCGTGTTTTTTCCACCTCGTGAGTGCCTACGCGGATTTGTTGCGGAGAGTATAGCGCATTCGGGCGCGTGTGGGCAGGTGTGCGAGAGCTGGCGAACGCGCCCATCCCTCGCGCGCGCGGCGGTTTTCCCCACGCCTGACACGTCGCGCTGAGTGTGCTACAATCCGAGCACAGTATGACATTGGCAAACGGAAAGGGGAGGCGCCGTGCTTTATAACGTGCTGGTCGTGGACGACGACCACCGAACCGCGCAAAGCCTGGCTGCCATGATCGGTGTGCTGGGGCACACGGTGGGCATTGCGTATGGCCCGCGCATGGCGCTAAAGCAGCTCAACGAAGTGATCCCCGATGTGATTTTCTTGGACTGGAACATGCCCGGCATCAACGGCTTGGAAGTGCTGCGTTTCTTGCGCCGCGACCCGTATACGCGCCATGTGCCGGTGGTGCTCGTTTCGGCCAACGACTCACCGAAAGAGATCAACCAGGCTTTGCAAGCGGGCGCCGATCACTACATTGTCAAGCCGCCCACCATTGAAGAGATAGAGGCGGCGCTGAAAAAAGTGATTGCCGCACGC
>CAZZNC010000290.1:0-4236 GCA_964655405.1 uncultured Anaerolineaceae bacterium
AAGCCCCGCGCGGCACGCGCGGTCGGCATGGCAAACGCGCGCAATCCGGTGGCGGTGATCGTGCCGTGCCACCGCGTGATCGCGGCAGGGGGACGCTTGGGCGGCTACAGCGCGGGGCTGTGGCGCAAACGGTGGCTTTTGCGCCACGAGGGGCACGCGCTGCCGTCGGAGTGAGTGCGCGCTGATGTGCCGCGTGTGGGAACGGGGGCGAACCGTTGGGTGAACGCCCGACGGCCTGGCGTTCCTGACCCCGCCTTGCTCTTGCCAAAGTGCGGGCGCGCGCTACACTTGCCTCGGCGCGATTTTGCGCCCCGACACCATCACTGGAGAGATGCCCATGCGAGAGTTGCGCATCTGGATAGGGATCGCTGTGTTGGCGCTGAGCGTGGCGCTTTTGAGCGCGGGCGGTGCGGTGGCTGCGTTGCAGGCGACGGCCACGCCCATCCCCACCAACACGCCGCGCGCCACCTTCACCCCAAGCGCCACACCGTTCCCCACCAACACGCCGCGTCCGACCCTTACGCCGTTGCCCAGCGCAACGCCGACGGCTACCCCGACCGCGACGGTCACGCCTTCTCCCACGCCGACCGAAGTGCAGTATCTGCCCACGCCGACGCTGTACTACCCGCCGGACTACAGCCGCGACAAGCCGCAGCCGACGGCTATCCCGACCGCCATGCCGCGCTTCCGTGCGCTGGACGAGAACGGGCAGCCTTACGAGCTGCTCAACGTGCTGCTGATCGGTCACGATGGCGATCTTGAGCCGGGGGAACCGTTCCACACTGATACGATGATCGTGGTTTCGATCAACCGCGACACCAACACGGTCAGCATGATCTCACTGCCGCGCGATCTGTACGTTTACATTCCCAACTGGGGCATGGGGCGGCTGAACCTGGCTTGGGGCTACGGCGAGGCCATCGGTTGGACGGATGGCGGTTGGGGCATGATGCGCCAGACCATTCTTTACAACTTCGGCATCGAAACGCACTATTACGCGATGGTGGACTTTCGGGGCTTCCGCCAGATCATTGACACCATCGGCGGGGTAACGATTGCGGTGGACTGCCCGATCCAAGATTTGCGCTGCGTGGGCGAACGTTGTAACGACGGCATCGAGGGCAACGAAACCGAGGACGATTACACGCTCTACACGTTGGACGTGGGCGTTTACGATATGGATTCGGAACTGGCGCTGTGGTACGCGCGCAGCCGCAAGAACACCATTGACTTCGACCGAGGCCGCCGTCAGCAGCAGTTGCTGCGTGCCATTTGGACCAAGACCAAGTCCAACGGGATGCTGACCCGTCTGCCGGAACTTTACGATCAACTGACGCAGGTGGTGCAGACCGACATGCCGCTGCAAGAAATCCTGCCGCTGATCCCGTTGGCGCTCAGCATCCAGCCCAATGACATCGAAAATCACTTTTTCCGCAAGAACATTGAGACGGTGGCGTGGTCGCCGGACGGTGTGACCAATGTCCAATTGCCGCATCCCGACGGGGGCATGAACCGCTTGATTGCCGATTTCCTCCAACCGCCCACGCAAAACCGCTTGCGGTTGGAAAACGCGCGTATCGAAATTTACAACGGCACGCCGCATGACGATTGGGACAGGGTGGCCGTCGACCGCTTGATTTGGGAAGGCTTTGCGCCGCAAGCTATGGGCGCTGCCGAGAGCCGCGACTACCCCAGCACGATCATCTACGATTACACCGGTGCCAGCAAAGGCAGCAGCCTCGGCGAGCTGGTGGACGTGCTCAATATCCGACCGGAAAATATCCATGTCGAACCCGACCCCAACCGCACGGTGGATTTCAAGATTGTTCTGGGGGCGGACTACAATTCTTGTGTAGGGCGGCAATGGGTGCCCCCGAAATAAAGTTTATGACCTATAGAAAGGGTTAACGCCATGCTAGAGACCGTTCGTCAGGCCGTCAAAGAAACGACCGCACGTTTACGCGAGCATTACATTGCTTCGCAACTGGCCGCTTGGGAAGCGGCGACCACCGGCACGCCGGAAGCGCTGGAAAAGTCCGCGCAAGAACGCGCCTCGTGGATGCGCTTTTGGGCCGACCCGGAAGCCTACGCGCGTTACAAGGCGTGGGACGAGGCAGACACTGCCGCCGACGATCCGCTTTTGGCGCGCACGGTGCGGGTGTTGCGCTTGCAATACGCCGCCGGTCAGCGCGACCCGCAGACTATCGAGGCGATGAGCGCGTTGATGAAGGACTTGGACGACGCCTATACCAACTTCCGCGCAGAAGTGGACGGGAAACGTCTTTCGGCCAACGACTTCGCGGAAATTTTGCGCACCGAGAACCGTTCCGAGCGGCGGCGTGCAGCGTGGGAAGGCAGCAAGGGCATCGGCCCGCGCGTTGCCGACCAAATCCGCCGCCTGGCCGAGTTGCGCAACGATGCGGCGCACCGCATGGGCTATGCCAATTTCCACCGCATGAGCTTGGAACTGGACGAACTCGATCCGGACTGGCTTTATGCCACGCTGGACGACTTGGCGCAAAAGACCGAAGCTCCGTACCGCGCGGCCAAAGCCGAATTGGACGCGGCACTGAGCGCGCGTTTTGGCGTGCCCGCCGATGAACTGATGCCCTGGCACTACGCGGACACGTTTTTCCAAAAAGCGCCCGTGATCGGCGATTTCGACTTCGACGCGATCTTCGAGGGGCGCGACTTGGTGGAGCTGGCGCTGCGCACGTATGATGGGCTGGGCATGGAAGTGCGCGACATTCTGGAACGCAGCGACCTTTACGAGCGCGAGGGCAAGGATCAGCACGCTTTTTGCATCCACATTGACCTGGAAGGGGACGTGCGCGTGCTGTGCAATCTCAAGCCGTCGCTGCGCTGGGCGGAAACGATCTTGCACGAGTTGGGGCACGCCGTCTACGATAAGTATATTCCGCAGAGCTTGCCCTGGCTGCTGCGCACCCCGCCGCACATCCTCAGCACCGAGGCGATGGCGCTTTTGATGGGCGCGCGCACGTTGGATGCCGAATGGCATGTGCAGGTGCTCGGCACGCCGGAAAGCGAAGCGGAGCGCGTGACCGAAGCCGGTTTTGCGCATGAACGGCTGGACGAGCTGATCTTTGCGCGCTGGGTGATGGTGGTGGTGAATTTCGAGCGACTGCTGTACGAAGATCCGTCCCGCGACCTGAACCGCACCTGGTGGGAGCTGGTGGCGCGTTACCAGTTGCTCAACGTGCCGGCGGGCCGCGAAGCATTGCCGGATTGGGCCACCAAGTACCATATCGCGCTGGCGCCTGCCTACTACCAAAACTACTTGTTGGGGCACATCATGGCTTTGCAGTGGGAAGCCTGGCTGCGCGAGCACGTGGGCGGTTTCGTCGGCAAGCAGGATGCGGGCGACTTTTTCCGCGAGCGCATCTTTGCCCCGGGAAACTCGCAGCACTGGGAAGATGCGTTGGAACGGGCGACCGGCGAACGGCTGAAGCCGGACTACTTCGTGCAGCGCTACGCGCGCTAGTGTGGACGTTTGTGGGGCGGGGGCGTTGCCCCCCGCGCCCCCATCAGGGGCGGAACCCGCCCCTGAACCCCCTGCGAGCCGTGCTGCGCACGCCTCGCGGCGTGCGTGTATAGACGCGCGTCGGTGAGGAGCTTGGGCGGTTACCGTGCGTTGGGCGCGCCGCCCGCCCCGCGCTCCGCGCGGCGCAAAGCGGCGGAGCCGCTTTGGGTGCGCCGAATGGCGCACGGCGGCGCGCCCCCGACGGCGAACGTTCAGCGGCGAGAGGTGTCTGCCGACCGCCCACGTTCCTCGCCTTTTGCGTATACAGGCCGGCGAAATATTCTGTGGAGCGTGCCACGATGCAGCCCATCTACCTCAGCTATCCCCGTTCGGACAGCGCCTTTGCGCATCGCCTGGTCGCGGACTTGCAAGCGGCGGGCTATGTGATGTTTGTGGACGCGGTCGGGGAGCCGGGCACGGTGGCTTGGGCCAACGAAACACGCCGCGCCATCCGTTCCAGCGGCGCGGTGATCATGATCCTTTCGCCTGCCGACGGACGACGGGTTGGTACGCGGCATGAGGGTGTCTTGGCGCTGCGTGGATGCAAGCCGTTTTTCGTGCTGCGGCGTTCGGAAGGGGCGTTGCCGCGTTACGCACGCCGCGCCACCGTGCTCGACGCGCGAGGGGGGTACGACGCCCTGCTGCGCGATCTGTGTGCGGCGCTGCCCTCGGCGGACGAACTGTTGTCCGCACCT
>CAZZNC010000291.1:0-4205 GCA_964655405.1 uncultured Anaerolineaceae bacterium
AAGGCGGGTTCGGGATGATGCAGGAATTGGTCGTGTCGTTGCAAGTGTACACCCAGCCGTAAGCCGTCAATTTGACCGCGTCGCCGACCTTGAGGCCACTCACGCGCTGATACCCGGCTGCTGTAAACGCAGTGTAGCCCTGCTTGACGTTCCAGGAAACTTCTCCATCCAACACTTGGACTTTGTCGGTGTGGGGGAAGGCCTCCGGCGCACCGGCGCCTACCCAGATGTTCCAACCATTAGGCACGGTGCGAGTGGGCGCGCCTTGACCATAGTAAGGACGTTCCAAACTGCCGTTGGTAAGCAAATTGGGGCTTTGTGCTTGGGCTTGGTGCGTTGCTTGCAACGCACCACTCAGCGCCAAGAACACCAGCGCCCCGATCCAGATCATGTTAAGCGCACTTTTGAACCACTGCGCGCGATGCCGAAAAACCACCACCGTAAACCTCCAATTGATGCGACCGACCCGCGCGTTTTTTCCCTGCGGGACACGTGACGCGGTCGGGCGTGCGGATGCGCGGAATTATATATCGGCGTGCGGAGCGCGTCAAAGCTGGTGGCGCACTGTGTGCGGACGTTCAACCTACGCTACAATTACGCACGAGGGACGCGACGAGCAGATCGCGTGCGTATGCGGTAAGGTTGGCGGCGCGTTGCAAAACCTAGATGCGGCGCGTACAAGGAGCGTAGTCAATGGTGCGGCGTGTGGTGATTTTGGGTTTGGCGCTGGTCAGCGTGTTGGCGGCTTGCAACTTTGGGGGAGAGGAAACTCCCACGCCCTTCCCCACATTGGGCACGCCCATTGCTTGGGCCACGGCCACGCTTTCCCCTACCCCAACGGCCACGTGGACGGCCAGCGCCACCGCCACCCCCACCATGCCGCCGACCATCACGCCACTGCCTTCCCCCACTCCCCCACCGCCGACCACAGTGGCGCCATTGCCCACTTTGACACTGGCGCCTACACTAACGCCGCAGCCAACGAACACCGTTGCGTTGCCCCCGACGATTACACCCGCCGGTTTCCCTACGATCACGAGCACGCCTTTTACGCTCTTCACGGCCACGTGGACGCTGACCCCTTACGCGCCGGCTATGCTTTCCCCTACACCGACCCACACCGGCCCGCCGCCGATCTACTCTCAGCCTCCGACTTTTACACCGGTGGTCTATTGGACCAACACACCGCCTCCCACGCTTCCGCCGACTGTACAGCCACCGACCGCACTGCCCAGCGCACAAGTTTGTGCCACGTGCGCGCGTTTGCGGCTGCGCAAGACCCCGGGCACGATGGGCCAAATCCTCGCGCAACTGGACGCCGGAACGCCCCTGACCATCATCGGGCGCACGGCAGATAGCACCTGGGTGCAAGTGGTCACGCGCGACGGACAAGACGGCTGGGTCGCCACCGAATATTTGGACGTGAACATTGATCTAGGCGTGGTCAGTGTGACCGGCGAGGCGGTGGACGCGACCCCTGTCCCAGGAGGTGCAACCGTGAGCGGCGGGATTGTTTCCGGCGTGTCGTCCCATGCGCGCCAAATTTTCCTCGACGGTTTGGCGAGGGGCAATTTGCCGCACGTTTTTTCCAAAGTGGGCGATAGCATCACCGCAGCGCCCAACTTCCTTGTGCCCATCGGGCAGGGCAATTACAGCTTGGGCGAATATGGGTACTTGGGTTCGGCGATCAGCTTTTTTTCCGGCACCAACGGGCGCGGCTTCAATTCCTTTGCTGCCACGTCCATCGCCGCGCACAACGGTTGGAGCACGGTCAGCGTGCTCAGTCCGGCTAACGCCGATCCCCACGTCTGCCGCGCAGGGGAAACGCCGCTCGCTTGTGAATATCGGCTTGCCCGTCCGTCGGTGGCGCTGATCATGTTCGGCACGAACGATTCCGGCGGATTGCCTGCGGCTACCTTCCAAGCCAATTTGCAGGCCATCGTGCAAATTTCGATTGATATGGGCGTGATCCCCGTGCTGAGCACCATTCCGCCCAAACATTACAACCCCGCCACCGACGGGCGCGTGCAGCAGTTCAACCAAATTATCATCGCCACCGCGCGCGCCTATGACGTGCCGCTCGTGGACTACTATCAGGCGATGGTTGGCTTGCCCAACCAGGGCTTGGGTCCGGACGGTGTGCACCCTTCGCCCGCCTTCGACGGGCTAAATGCCGTTTTCGACGCGCAGCATCTCCGTTACGGCTACCCGATGCGCAATTTTGTTTCGTTGCAGGCGCTTTATGTGCTTTGGCAACAGGTGCTTTACGATGCGGACAGTGTCACGCCGTCCAGCGCGCCACCCGCCCAACCTTCCGAGCCGAATGTCCCTGCCGGCAACTGCCAGGGCGCGCCGCCGCCCCGTCTGAGCGTTGGCGGGCGCGGGCGTGTGACGCCTGGGCTGCCCAACAAAATCCGCAGCGCCCCGAGCACCGGCGCGCCACAAACCGGCAGCATCCCGGGCGAAGGTGTCTTCAGCGTGTTGAGCGGGCCGCGGTGCGTGGATGGTTACTTGTGGTGGCAGGTGGAATACGAGGGCGTGACCGGCTGGACGGCCAACGGCGGGGACGGTGAGTATTGGGTCGAACCGGCACCCTGACGCGCCACGCTCCGCCGCGAAAAGCACATAGGCGCGCGCGAGGTCGCCGCCCGCCGCAACGTGGCGAGGCGGCGGACGACGTGCGCGCCGAACGGAGCGGGTGATGTGCCGCGCGGTGTTTTGCGCGGCGCGAGGTCGCTCCGCGTTCGGGAAGGTGTGCACAGGCCGCGAATTTGTTATGCTTAGGCTAAGCGTTCTTTTTGCCTACCAAGAGTGTTTAGGAGCAACGCATGAGTGCAGAAAAAACCGCACGCACCGGCGCGGAGGAAATTTATTGGGACCTCAGCGACCTTTACGCTGGCGTGGACGATTCACAAATCGAACACGACATCGCCGCCACCGATGCCCGCGCCGCTGAGTTCGCCGAGCACTATCGCGGCCAACTCGGCAAACTTTCCCCCGAGGCTTTTTACGAGGCCATTGTCGGCTATGAAAACATGGTCGAAAGCGCGCACAAACTCGGTTCGTTCGCGCATTTGCTTTGGTCAACGGACACGGGCAATCCCCAATACGGCGCACTGTTGCAACGCATTACCGAATGGTCGGCCCAGCTCGAACAACAGCTTATGTTCTTCGAACTGGAATGGATCAACGCGCCGGACGATTTCGCCCAAACCATGATCGAACACCCCACGTTGGCCCACTATCGCCATTGGCTGGAAGTGACCCGCCTTTACAAACCGCATCGGCTCAGCGAGCCGGAAGAAAAAATCTTGGCGGAAAAAGCCGTCACCGGACGCGATGCGTGGGTGCGTTTCTTCACCGAGCTGATGGGCAACACCCGTTACCCCTTTGAAGGCGAAGAGCTGACCCAGAGTGCATTGCTTTCCAAGCTTCACGAACCGGATCGTGAATTGCGTCAACGCGTTGCACAAGCCTTTACCGACGTGCTGCAAGAAAAGCTGCCCACGCTCACGTATGTTTTCAACACGCTGGCCGCGGACAAAGCCTCCGACGACCGGCTGCGCCACTTCCCCACATGGATTGCGTCGCGCAACCTTTCCAACGAGGTTAGCGACGAAGTGGTCGAAGCCTTGGTCGAAGCGGTCACCTCCCGCTATGACATTGTGGCGCGCTACTACACGTTGAAACGGCGCTTGCTGGGTGTGAAAAAGCTCTACGATTACGACCGCTACGCCCCCCTGCCCGCCGCTGAAGGCCGTTACCAATGGGACGAGGCGCGCGAAATGGTGTTGGGCGCTTACGGCCAATTCCATCCGCGCATGGCCGAAGTGGCGGGGCAGTTCTTTGAGCGTTCGTGGATTGACGCCGCGCCACATCCGGGCAAACGTGGCGGCGCATACAGCGCCTCGACCGTCCCGTCGGCGCACCCTTACGTTTTCCTGAACTACACCGGCCAGCCGCGCGACGTGATGACGTTGGCGCACGAACTTGGGCACGGTATCCACCAATACCTTTCGCGCGAACAAGGCATTTTGCAAGCACATACCCCGCTCACGACGGCGGAAATGGCCTCCACCTTCGGCGAAATGCTCGTCTTTACCGACTTCATGGCCCAAGAAGACGATCCGCGCGTGCGTTTGGCATTGCTGGGAAGCAAGATCGAAGACACGTTCGCCACCATCTTCCGCCAAATTTCCATGAAC
>CAZZNC010000292.1:0-4194 GCA_964655405.1 uncultured Anaerolineaceae bacterium
AGTTCGCGGAAACTTTGCGAGTTGAGCAGTTGTTGGCCGGTGAAAAAAGGCGTCAATTGCGGCGGCTGCTCGGCCATCAAGCGCCCAATGGTGCTCATGTCCATTTGCACCAGCAACAAGCCGATTTTCGTCAGCTGCCAATTGTGCAGATGCAACGTAACCTCACCGGCAGGCACGTCCAGACGCGCAGGCGCAAAGCCATTTTGCAACATATCCACTTCCAACACCTGCGGGACGGCGCTGCTTTGTTTCCCGATGTACAGATGCAGCGCGATGTGCTTGTCCAAGCTCAACACGCGGTAAAGCGTATCCGGCTGGGCGTGGAAGTGCAACCGCGCGGTTTTGTCCGGCGCAACGACCTCGAAAGCCAAAATCGCCTCGTCCAACAGCGCCTGCTCCAACGCTTGGGAGGCCACATAATTCGGCGAGCGGAAATAGCGCTTGTAGCTTTCCATGCCCGCATAAGGATCGAGTTCCAGCGTGGCAACGCCCGGGTTGACGCTAAAGGATACTTCGATCTGCCCGTCCAACTCGGTGGAAACGTCCACGTCGCAGATCGTGCAATGGAACGCCTCGGAGTCCAGCTGATGGATGGCCTGATGTTGATATTCGGCACTGCCGCACATCGGGCAAACCGTGCTCCACTCGAAATCGAGTAAGCCCACTTTGGCCGCGTAAACGAAAAGGTCAACGACCATATCCGCATCCAACCCGTGCTGAGCGGCAAATTGCAGCGGGTTGATGCGGCGCAAATCCCAATCGGAAGCGGAAATCAGCGCCTGCTCGAAGCGGTCGAGCAACGCCGCATCGAAACGATCTGTGCGTCCCAGCGCACCGATCTTTTGTCGTAGCGCATCGCGTCGTAATTGCATAGGGGGTCTCCGTGTAGTCTGCTATGTGGACGATGAAAGACACCGCGCGGGGAAAAGCGTCAGATCGGCGGTGGGCCAGCGGCCAGCGTCCAAGCGTGTGCAATCTCTTCGGCGGTCGGCGCGCCCGCCAACCCTACGCGCGTCACCGAACGCGCGGCCAAATACGCCGCCACACGCAACGCCTGCGCCAGATCTCCCAACCGTGCCAGCGCGATATGCAGCGCCGTCGTGAAGATGTCCCCCGCACCGGTTGGATCGAGTGCGCGCGCCACCGCATACGCCGCAAAATCGAACGCACGCCCATCCTGGTAGACCGTGCCCCCGCGTTCTGCGCGCGTCAGCACCAGCAGCGGCGCGAGCCGGGCATAAACGCGCTCCAGTTCCGGCGCGTGGTGGATATCCTCTTCGCTGAGCACGGTCAGCGCACAGCGTGGCAACACCTGCTCCGCCTGCGCCCAATCGCGGGTCAGCACACGGTCATCAGCCGCACGGCGGCGCATCCACCCTTGCGGCGTGACACACAGCCGCGCCTGCGGAAAAGCGTCCACGAAAGCCGCGTCCACCTCGTAGGCAATCGGCGCCAGATGTACCAGCCGCGCAGCACGCCAAGCAGGGGGCAACATGACCGGCGCGAGCGTATGTGCGCGATGGTACATGAACTGCGTGCGCGCGCTGCCTTCGTAACGGTTCTCGAACGTCGTGGAATGTTCCGCAGGCACGTTGATCACAGCCACGTCCGGCGGCAGATCGGCCAGCACCGGATCGCGCGGGTCGGCACTGGTGAGCACGCCCACGCGCAGCCCAAAAGCGCGCGCCGTGTGCGCACCATACGACACCGTGCCGCCCAAGCGTGGACCTTGCGGCGTGCGGTCGTGCGCAACATGCCCAACCAGCACGTAGTCCGGCGCTCGTTCGTTCGTCGTCTGGCCCATCGGCATCCATCCTCCAGGTTATAGCAAAATGCCGCGACCTGTGAAAAAGTCGCGGCAAGGCGGTTTCTATGTTGAACAGCAACCCGTCAGCGGCGGGGAATGATCGACACTTTGCGGCGCGCCCCTTCGCCAACGCTTTCGGTGCTCACGTCGTCACGGTCACGCAGCGCCAAATGCACAATGCGGCGCTCGTAAGGCGGCATAGGCTCCAGCGACACGGTGTGACCGCTGCGTAAGGCTTGGTCGGCCATGCGATGCGCCAGGCGTTGCAACACTTTCTCGCGCCGCGCTTTGTAGCCTTCCACGTCCAGCACGATATTGGTGCGGCGTTGCAACTCGCGGCTGGCGATCAGGCGTGTGATGTATTGCAGCGAAGAAAGCGTTTCGCCGCGTCGCCCAATCAGCACGCCCAGGTCTTGCCCGCGAATTTCCAACACCCAGGGCGGCGTTTCGTCGCCTTCTGCTTCTGCGCGGAAAACTTGCACCTGAGCATGAATGTGCATTTTGTCCAACAGCTCTTCGAGCGTCGCCAAACCCACACGCGCGTCCTCGTCCATCTCGTCCGCGTCCACCGGCGTCAATTGCGCCGCCGGAATGTCCCGGTGAACCGGTCGCGCCGGCTGTGGAGCTGGTGCGGGGGCGGCTTCCGGCTCACTGACCGGCGGACGCTCTTGGCGGGGCGGCGCGGCGGTGGTCAGACGCACACGCGCCTGCCGCGCGCCAATGCCCAACAAGCCGCGTGACGGCTCTTCGACAATTTCCACAATCACGCTTTCGCGCGTCACGCCGAGTTGTTCCAATCCCAATTCAATCGCCGTCTCGATGTCCACGGCGCTGGTTTCCACAGATCGGGTCTCGCTCATGGTGAATTATCCTTTGGGCTTGCTTTTCGCTTTGGCGCGTTCCGCGCGGCTGTCGTAAATGTCGCTGCGTTTGGCCTTGCGTGGCATGGAAACGGACTTCTTGCGACCCGAACGCACCGGTGGGGCGGCGGATGTGGAAGTCACCGCCGAGGCAGCCGTTGCTGTTTCGCTGACCGCTGCGGTTGCCGAAGCGGAGGCGCTGGAAACTTTCTTCTTGGGCGAGGTAGCGGGGGCCGCTTCGTCGTGCTTCCAGGGCAACTTGATGCGCCCCATCGCCGCATATTGCCCGATGCCGATGATGTTGGAGACGATGAAGTAAATGGAAAGGCCAGAAGCAAAGGTCAGCGCAAAGAAGCCGAACATCAGCGGCATGAGCATCATCATCTGGCGGCTGACCTGGGAAGCCTGGTCAGACCCCTTGTCGCCACCGCTGGGGGTAGACGAAGCCGGCATGAGCAGCTTTTGCTGAAGCCACGTGGTCACCACCACCAGCACCGGCAACACATAAAGCGGGTCCGGCACAGCCAAATTGAGCCACAAGAATTTGTTTTGCAACGGCACTTGCGCCGAAAGTCCGGTCACCCACAACCTGCCGGAAAGATTGAGCAATTGGGTGGGTGTGGCCGCCAATGTCGCAATGATGGCGCGGTACAGCCCCAACAAAATCGGCATCTGCACGATCAACACGATGCAGCCTGCCAGTGGATTGACACCGTATTGGCGGTAAAGCTCCCATTGCGCTTGCGCCAAACGCTCACGGTCGTTCTTGTACTTTTCCTGGAGCTTCTTCAGCTCCGGTTGCAGCTCCTGCATCGCTTTGGTGGAATGTTGTTGCTTCATGGTGAGCGGATAGGTTGCCAAGCGCACCAGGATCGTGAAGACGGTAATCGCCAACACGACATTGCCGCCCAGAAGCTTATACAGGAAGAGCAAAATGGTGATAAACGGGTTGATGATGATGTCGAGCATAGAACGTCGCCTTTACTCTGTGCCGACGCGCGCCGACGCTATTTGTCGGCGTACTCCCAACGCGATTCGCCACTCGTCGCGTCGAAGGCTTCGATCAAGTGTTTGGCGTCGTCCGTGCCGACGACCACCAGCGCAGGGGCGTCTTCGCTTTCCGAATCATCCGGCACGAAGACTAAATCCGACAAGACCGCGCCTTGTGTGGGCGCGTCCCAAGCATCCGAGCCGTCTTCTTTGTTGACTGCGTAAATGTGCTTGTCCTTTGCGCCAACGATCAGCAGCCCGTCAGTGAGAATCGGCGTAGCGCGGATAGCGTCTTCGGCCAAGGTGCGTTTCCACAATTGGGAAAACCCTTCGTCGCTCACCTGCACCGCATAAAGATTGCCGGCCAGGTCGCCGAAATACAGCACATCGTCTTGCAACGCCGGTGTGCCCCACAGCCAATCGTCGGTTTGGAAGCGATCCACGACTTTGTGCGTGGTCACGTCCACCGCCACCAGCTCAGAAACGAACGTGCCTGCATAAATGCGCCCGTGCGCCGCGTCGTAAACCAAGTTCCCG
>CAZZNC010000293.1:0-4171 GCA_964655405.1 uncultured Anaerolineaceae bacterium
CGGCGCCGCGTTCCACCCAGCCGGTGATCTCTTGGCCTGCGGCGTCCACTGCGCTCACTTCGATCCATTGTGCGGGCTTGCTCAGCAGCCCTTCGGCTTCCACCTTGGCGCCTTGTTCCGACCAACTGACGATGTCCACGTTCGCGCCACGCGGCAATGTGCCCAGCACCTCGCTTTGCGCGTCCGGCTCAGCATAAATGGGGACGTTTTGCTCCACCACTTCGCCTGTGTCCGAACGGCTGGCGTCTTGCACAAAGACGTTGCCGCGCTCGGCCCAACCGACCACCTCGTCACCGTCCGGCGTCAAGCCGCTGACCTTCAGCCAGAATTGTGGGCGGCTGAGCAAGCCACCGGCGGCGCCGCTTTTTTCTTCGCGGATCACATCGAGCACGGTGACGAACGTGCCGCGTTCCAGCTTGCCGACGGCGGTGCTGGTGGCGTCCGGCTCGACGTAAATCGGCAAGATTTGGCTGTCGCGTTGTACGGCGAGTTGCAAAGAGCGAATCATCGGCCAGCCGAAAAACGCCAGCAGATAGATGAACGAGGGCAAAATCAATAAGTACGGCGCCCAGTTGATTTTCCTTAAACGGCTCATAAAAAACCTCCGCGTGTTTCGTATGGGAGGACGACGCGCACCATGCCTCTTGAACGCATTATACGGCATGGGAGGCGTCAGCCTGCGTGCGCCACCGTCGGCAAGTTGGGTTGCGAACGGCGTAGGCGGCGGCGCGTTCCGGCGGCATCGCACATAGTAAGAAGGGGGAAACCAGCCACTGCGCCGATTTCCCCCAATGTGGTGCTAGGTCAAAGTGGCTCTCAGCCGTTTACTGTACCTGGCACGCGCCCTCGCTGGGGGCGTCGGGAGGCCAGCAGGGAGCGCCGGTGTCGTCGAGCAGCGCTTGCAGATTGGCGGCTTCCTCGGCCAACACGGTCGGGATGTCCTCGCCGTCCAGCAAGATGCGGTTGGCGGCGGACTTGTAGATCTCGTTGAACGCGCCGCCCTGGTCACCCAGGCCGACCGGCAACAGCGCCGGCAAAGCATCTTCGGCGGCAGCTTGCGCGCCGACCGCTTCCGCTTCGATGGCGATGCCTGCGGGCAGATCTTCGGTGTTCACGCCAGCCACCACCGGGAAGAAGCCCAGGTTTTGCAACACGGCAGCCTGTGTTTCCGGCATGAGCAGGTACTTGATCATTTCGACCGCGCCATCAGGGTTCGGAGCGTTGGCGGGCACGCCCAAGCCAACCACAACCGGCATGAAGCCGCGCCCCTTGGGGCCGGCGGGGGCCGGGAAGGCCACGAATTGATCCGGCTCTTGGTCGAAAGCGTCCTTCAGGCGCGCGGTGTGGTCAAAGGCAACCCACACTTCGCCGCTCAGCAGCGGTTCTTGCATGAAGGAGTAGGTGATGGATTGCGGATTGACATAGGGCCACACGTCGTCGCGGAAGAACTCGAACATGGCGACCGCTTCGTCGCTCTGGAAGCCGGTGACCATGCCGCCGGTGAAGGACGGGTACAGATAGCCTTCCAAGAAGCGATGCCACAGGCCATCCACAGGGAAACCCAACTTCGGCTCGCCGGTGGCTTCTTGCATATTCTTGCCCCATTCGGCCAGTTCTTCCCAGGTCAGCGCGTTGATGTCTGCGCCTTCCGGCAGATACTGGAGCGCCTCGACGTTGGCCGCCATGATGTAGGTGGCCTGCATCCAGGGGATGTAGTATTGGTAGTCGGTCGTGCCCATCTTGCCGAGTTCGACAAACGCATCGGCGATGTCGTACTCGCCCTCGATCTCTTCCAACAAGCCGCTGAGGTCGAAGAGCACGTCTTCTTTGACCAAGGTCGGGAACGTGCCGTGCAACGCGCCGACCACGTCCACCGAACCGGCTTCCTGTCCGGCTTCTGCGCTCAGCGTATCGAAAACGGCTTGCTCCTCAGACGGCACGAAGTCCACTTCGCCGTTGAAGTCGGCCAAAACGTTGCGGAACTTTTCGGCTTCTTCCACCACGTTGAACTGGGTGGAGAAGAAGGTCACTTTGCCGTCTTGGGCCGAAACGCCCGCCACGCCGATGAGCATGGTGACGACAATCAAGAGCACGAAAGGTGTAAGTTTCCTAAATGACATGGCTTATTTCTCCTCGAATGTTTGCATTTGCTTGACGACGCACTGCACCATAGAGACTCACTAAGTTACGTATGTTGGTATCGCCCGATGTGCACCACCTCCTTTCGGCGGATGGGCTAGTCAGTCGGTAAACGACCACTTGAAGCGCGAATGACTAATTCAGGCTGTAGCAGCACCTGGGTATTGGCGATAGATGCGTGGCGCATCAGCTCCACCAGCATATCTACCAGGCGGTAGCCGATGCCGTAAATGGGCTGGCGCACGGTGGTCAGGGGCGGGGTGGCGGTGCTGGCTTCGGGAATGTCGTCGAAGCCGGCGATGGCGATGTCTTGTCCCACGCGCAGCTTGTGTTCCTGCACGGTTTCGCTGGCCCCCAGTGCCATCAGGTCGTTGCAGGCAATGATGGCACTGGGCGGCATGGAAAGACCCAGCAGCCTTTCGGCAGCTTGGCGTCCGCTGCGACGAGTGAGGTCGCCTTGCACGACGTATTCCTCACGGTAGGGCAGGCCCAGCGTTTCTAGCCCGCGCTGATACCCGCCTCGGCGGTCGGCGGTGAAAGCCAACTCCTGGGGGGATTGGATGAGGGCGATGCGTGCATGTCCGTATTCTGCCAAGTGTGTCACCAGTTGGTATATGCCTTCTGCGCCGTCCACGTCAATATAGGGGTGGTTGGCGTCTTCCGACCGCCCAAACGCCACAAAGGGATGGAAAACTTGGCGCAAATAGGCGATGCGCGGGTCACGCCACAAGACGCGCGCCACGATCATTCCGTCCACACGCCCCCCCCCGACCATGCGTCGGTAGGCGCTGAGTTCTTCTTCCCCTTGCATCTGTGCCGAAAGCAGCAGGTCGTAGCCGTGTTCGGCGGCCTGTTTGCCGACCCCTGCGACCAGTTCCATGAAAAATGGGTCGGAATAGTGGGCGGTGCGTGGAATGACCATGCCGATGGTGTAGGTGCGCTTGCTGCGCAAGTGGCGTGCGGTCAGATTGGGTTGATACCCTAACCGCTCGGCGATCTCGATGATGCGGCGGCGCGTTTGTTCGTTCACGTCTCCGTAGCCGGCCAAGGCCCGCGAAACGGTCGTGATGGAAACCCCCGCCTCTTCCGCAATGGTTTTGAGTGTGACGCGCATCGCAAATTTTAGTTTCTTGTGCTTCCAAAACGTTTTCAGTCTACCTCTAGGGTACTCCAAAACGTTTTGGATTTCAATTGTACAACATTAACATTTCATTGAGATACAATAAATTCGTGCATTTTTAACGCGGGCTAGCGCTTTCTCCTGCTACAATCCTTTGCCGAACAGCGGCGCGCTCTTTGCGGCTCGCACACCTTTTTCAGGAGAACCGACGCGATGATAGAAACCGTGATTTTCGACATGGACGGGTTGCTGGTGGATTCCGAACCGCTGTGGCAACGGGCACGCATCGAGGCTTTTGGCGCAGAGCGTTTGCGTTGGACACCCGCCGACCAAGAGCGCATTATGGGACGCAGTACGCAAAGTTGGGCCGCATATTTGGCGGAGCGGCTGGGGCACGCTTACACGCCGGAGGAGATCATCGCGCGTGTGGTCGGGCAAATGGTGATCTACTACCGTCACGATGTGCCCTTGATGCCCGGGGCGGCCACCGTTTTGCAACGTTTGGAGCCGGATTTCGTTTTGGAGCTGGCTTCCGGCTCGTCGCGTGCCTTGTTGGACGCGATCTTGGAGCGCACGGGCTGGGCGCCGCTGTTCCGCGTGATCGTTTCCAGTGACGACGTGGTGCACGGCAAGCCTGCGCCGGATACGTATTTGTTGGCGATAGAGCGGTTGGGTGTGAGGCCGGAGCGGGTGGCCGTGGTGGAAGATTCGGCCAACGGTATCTTAGCGGGCGTGACGGCAGGGGCGCATGTGATCGCGGTACCCGCGCCCTACCATCGCCCCGCCGAAGAGGTGTTGCGCCGCGCCGACCGTGTGTTACCCTCGCTGGACGCGCTGGACGCCGACGTGCTGGCAGCGCTTTGAGCAGGATATATGACTTGCGGCATGACGCAACTTCGCGGTTGCAAAGCG
>CAZZNC010000294.1:0-4170 GCA_964655405.1 uncultured Anaerolineaceae bacterium
GTAAGTGGTTTGCGTCAGGTCGTTGGTGCCATAGGAGAAGAACTCGGCATATTCGGCCATCTGCGCGCCCAAGATGGCGGCGCGCGGCATTTCGATCATGGTGCCGAACATGTACTCAACCTTGATGCCCTTCTCTTCCATGACGGCGCTTGCTTCTGTTTCTAGCAGTGCGCACATGCTCTTGAGTTCGTTGGGGTTGTTCGTGACCGGGATCATGCCTTCCGGGTGGACCTCAACGCCTTCTTTGGTCAGATCGCACGCCGCCTCGAAGATGGCGCGTACTTGCATCTTGTTAATGGCCGGGCGCATGACGCCCAAACGCACGCCGCGCAAACCCAACATCGGGTTGAACTCGGCCAGTTCGTTGGCCTTGTGCAAGATGCGTTCCTCTTCGGAAACGTTCTTGCCGCGCTCGTGCCCCAGCGCCACATCCACCATCAGCTCTTCGCGGCTGGGCAGGAACTCATGCAGCGGCGGGTCAATCAAGCGGATGATGACGGGCAACCCGTCCATCGCCTTGAAAATGCCGTAGAAGTCTTCACGCTGTGAAGGCTCCATCGCGTCCAGGGCCGCTTGTTTTTCTTCCGGCGTTTCGGCCAAGATGTAGTTTTGGAAAAGCTGCGTGCGCTCGCCGAGGAACATGTGCTCGGTGCGGCAAAGGCCGATGCCTTGCGCGCCGTAACCGCGTGCGCGGGTCGCCTGTTCGGGATCGTCGGCGTTGGCCCACACCTGCAAACGGCGGAGCTTGTCCGCCCAGCTGAGGATCGTGCGCAGTTCCTTTTGTTCTTCGAAGTCCGGCGCCACGACCGGAATTTCGCCCAAGAAGACCTGGCCGGTTGCGCCGTTGAGCGAGATCACGTCGCCTTCCTTCACTTCCACGTCGCCCACATGGAAGACGCGCAAGTTCAGGTCAATGTCCAGTTCACGCGCACCGGCAACACACGGCTTGCCGAGCTGCCGTGCCACCACTGCCGCATGGCTGGTTGCGCCACCTTCGGCGGTCAAGATGCCTTTGGCAGCCAACATACCGTGCACGTCGTCCGGCTCGGTGAGCGGACGCACTAAGATCACGGCTTCGCCTTCATTGGTACGGGCTTCGGCAGTGTCCGCGTCAAAGTAGACCTTGCCGACTGCCGCGCCGGGTGAGGCGTTCAGCCCCTTAGCCAACTGCTTGGCACTCTTCAGCGCTTCGGGGTCAAAGCGCGGATGCAGCAGCTGGTTGATCATATCGCCGTTGATGCGCGCGACGGCCTCTTCCTTCGTAATCAAGCCCTCGTCCACCATGTCCACCGCGATCTTGACGGCGGCGGCAGCGGTGCGCTTGCCGTTGCGAGTTTGCAACATCCACAGCTTGCCGGACTCGATGGTGTATTCGATGTCCTGCATCTCGCGGTAGTGCTTTTCCAGCTTTTCGGCGATCTCCAAAAGCGCGTTCCACGCTTCGGGGATTTCGTTTTGCAGCTCGTAAACGTCGTGCGGTGTGCGCGCGCCGGAAACCACATCCTCGCCTTGCGCGTTGAGCAAATATTCGCCGTAAAAACGCTTCTCGCCGGTGGAGGGGTTGCGCGTGAAGGCCACGCCCGTCCCGCTCTTGCCGTCGGCGAAGTTGCCGTAAACCATCATCACCACGTTGACCGCCGTGCCCCAGTCGTGCGGGTAGCCGAAGTTGTTGCGGTAATCAATGGCGCGCTTGGAATTCCAGCTGCGGAAAACAGCCTCAATGCCCAAACGCAATTGATCGTAGGGGTCTTCGGGGAAAGGTTGGCCGGTTTCGTCCAAGATCAATTTCTTGAAACGCTCGGAACATTCCTGCCAGCCTTCGGCGGGAACTTCGGCGTCGGTGGACGCGCCGAACTCGTCGCGAATCTGCGAGATGATCTTCTCGAAAGGCTCGCCGGAAACTTCCATCACCACCTTGCCGAACATTTGGATCAAGCGGCGGTAGGAATCCCACGCGAAACGCATATCGGCGAATTTCTTGCCCATCGTCTCCACGCCGCCCGGGGTCAAGCCCAAGTTGAGGATGGTATCCATCATCCCCGGCATTGAAACGCGCGCACCAGAACGTACCGAAACCAGCAGCGGGTTGGCGTCGTCGCCGAACGTCTTGCCGGTCTTCTTGTTCAAATCCTGCATGTATTCCAACGTTTGTTCCCACATGCCTTCAGGGAACTTGTCGCCGGAATCGTAATACGCGATGCAGGCTTCCGTCGTGATGGTAAAGCCAGGCGGAACAGGAATGCCGATGCGCGTCATTTCTGCTAGGTTGGCACCTTTGCCACCCAGCAGATTTTTCATCTCGGCGCCGCCTTCTTCAAACGCATACACCCACTTATGAGCCATAGACCATATCTCCTCACACTTTTGCGCACGCTATGCCGCCATGCGCCTATCACACGCATAACGCGCAGATTGTGGCACGCGACAACGCCGTCGCCAAGTGAATAAACACACATGAACACGTGACGAGTGTTACACCCGCCAACCATACCTTGCTCAGCGCAGGGCGTCAACCGCGCGCGTGGGCCGAAGTGCACAAATGCCCATAAGCTCTGCCCCATGTGCGTTCGCGCCCAACACGGCATAGTTTCAGTTCGCGCGTAAACTTGACTTTTCAACGTGTTTCCCATAAGATAATTATGTGAAACACGTTGTTTTATCAAGTTTATTCACCATGAAGCACAGTGCATTTTTTCGCAAACATCCGGTTTTCACCGGAGATGAAATCGCCGCATACCTTTCCGCGACCGGAACAACAGGCCCGAGAGCCAAAGAGGTCTTGTTGGCCTATTACAAGAAGACAGGCCGCCTAATCAGCGTGCGTCGAGGGCTTTACGCGGTTGTGCCTGCGGAAAGTGACCCCGCCACCTATCCCGTTGACCCGTTTCTGGTGGCGGCGAAGTTGACCGATGACGCCGTTTTATCGCACCACACCGCGTTGGAATTTCATGGTTACGCCTATTCCGTCCACGAACATTTCGTGTATACGGCCTTCCGTCCGTTGAGCCTCTTCACCTTTCGCACGCACACCTTTCGAGGAACGCGCCCCCCAGAACCGCTTTGCCGCGTGGGACGACAGGACTTTGGGATACTCACCGCAGAGCGCGCGGGGGTGGAAGTGCGCGTTACCAGTTTGGAACGCACGCTGGTTGACGCTCTGGCGCGCCCCAGGCTTTCCGGCGGGTGGGAAGAGATTTGGCGCTCTTTAGCATCGATCCCCTTTTTTGACTTGGAACAGGTAATTGAATACGTGCATCTGCTAGAGAACGCAACCACCGCTGCCAAAGTCGGCTTTTTCTTGGAACAACACCGCGAGGCCCTTATGGTAGAAGACCAACATATCCAAGCCCTTTGGCATCTCCGCCCGCGCCACCCCCACTACCTGGAACGCGGCAAGCGGAAATCCGGTCAACTCGTTTCTAAGTGGAACTTGATCGTTCCCTCGGAGCTATTGGAACAAACATGGGCGGAGGTGTTATGAAGTTCTCCACCCAAACACTCATGGCCGAAGCTGAGGCTTCCGGCTTTAGGTCTGAGATACTTGAGAAGGTTGTGCGCCTGTTGGAATTACTCAACACGTTGCAACGCCATCCCGCCCTTAAAAAGAAACTGGCGCTTAAAGGGGGCACGGCCTTGAACCTGTTTATCTTCCGTGTTCCAAGGCTGTCGGTAGACATTGACCTAAACTACATAGGCGCTCAGAGCCTTCAAGAGATGAAAGCAGAGCGCCCTAAAATTGAACAAGCCGTTCGGGCAGTGTGCGAACGGGAGGAATTTCATATCGAACATGAACCGCACAAACACCAACACGCGGGAGGAAAGTGGACGCTACGCTATGAGAGCGTCCTCGGCCAAGGCGGAACGCTCGAAGTCGATATCAACTTTATGTTCCGCGTACCTCTGTGGCCGATAGTTCTCATGGACTCTCAGCCGCTGGGGAAATGGCAAGCAATCCAAATTCCCGTAGTTGACATCCACGAACTCGCCGCAGGCAAACTTGCGGCGCTGCTTGCGCGGAGGAAGGCCAGAGATCTTTTCGACAGCTACCACATTTTGCGCATGGATGACCTCGTTCCAGAAAAACTCCGCCTCGCGTTCGTCGTTTACGGTGCGGCAAACCGCAAAGATTGGCGCATGGTTTCAACGGACGATGTGGATTTTGACGCTAAA
>CAZZNC010000295.1:0-4164 GCA_964655405.1 uncultured Anaerolineaceae bacterium
CGCGCCGGGTCGGTGAGTCCGGCGTGAGGAGTTCGGGATACTCGGTTTCGAGCTGTTGCAATTCGCGGAAAAGCGCGTCGTATTCCGCGTCCGTGATGGTCGGCGCGTTCAGCACGTAGTAACGGTAGCTGTGCTCGCGCAACAGGCGGCGCAGCGCTTCGGCACGCGCCGCCAGCTCCGGCGGGACGTTCTGCGTAGTCAATCTGCCCTCCCCTATTGGATCGCCATCAGGTAGTTACGCGCCGCCCACCCGTAGCGGTTAGGGTCGTTGGACGCTTCCAGCCGCCACCACTCGAACCCGTCCACCTGCTGCGGGCCTTCCGTCACAGTGAAGGTCTCGCCTTCCGGCGCCTGGAAGCGCACTTGGGCGTCCAGCCCAGGCGCCGCGCGGACATTGAGGCCCTTGCCTTCCACGCCGACCACTTGCACCGTAATCCCAACCGCGAAATTCCCCGGGGGCAGCGTGGGACTGGGTGCCGGTGTGGGCAGGGGCATGGTAGCCGTGGCTTGCAATTGCGGGATGGGTGTCGGCCAGGCCGCGCCAGGCGGTGCGGCGGCTTGGCCTTCTGCGCCGCCAAAATCTTGGCTGAGCGTAGGTTGTGCAGTCACGACGCGCACTTGGGGCGTCTGGTCACCGAGCGTAGCCGGTTGCACAACCGCCATCGCCGCGAAAAGGATGCCGAAAGCCAATACGCCCACCACGCCCACCATCACCACCAGCGACCACCAGGGCAAATACAAACCGCTTTCGCTGGGCGGGGTGGTGCGCCGAAGCGCTCTCTGCACCGGAGCGACTACGGGGAGCGGATAGGCGACGGGGTGCGGCGCAGGCGGGGGCGTGACGGCTGCCATTTGTGCCGTGCGCCGCTTACGCCGTGCTGCGCGTTGACGCGCGCGCCCTGCCGCGCCGGCCCGCGCCGGTGTGCGCGTGGTCGGAGGTATTGGCGGCGCGGGCTGCCCTTCCGAAGTCATGCGCGTGGCGTCGGTCAGCTGCGTTTCATCCGAAGACACCGTGCCCCGCTGTGGCTGTGCGGGCATGGGTTGCGGTTGGTTTGGCTGTGGAGGAACGTCGCTCATAAGCCCTCATCCTGCGGAAAAAGTCACCCTCGCGCCAAGTATAGCACACCTGTCCTTCTCCCGCGCCTGTGTTACACTTTCATTGTAACGTTTCCAAGCCTGCACCCAAGGAGGTTTTCACCATGCGCAAACGCACTCCAGCACCCATCTACCAGCTCAAAATCACGTTGCGAGGCAGCAAACCGCCCATCTGGCGCCGTGTGCTCGTTTCCGGCCACAGCACGCTAGCCGATCTGCACGAGATCATCCAAATCGTGATGGACTGGGACGAGGCCCACCTGCACGAGTTCGAGATCAACAAAATCCGCTATTCTGATCCCCTTGTCGCGCTTGACGGAGCACAAAATGAAACTCGCGTGCGGCTCAAAGAAGTTATCAGCCGCGAGAAAATGAAATTTCACTATGTCTACGACTTCGGGGATGACTGGGATCATGAGATTTTGGTCGAAAAAATCCTGCCGCCGGATCCCGAAAAGGAACGCGAGCTGCCCGTTTGTCTCAAGGGAAAACGCGCCTGCCCGCCGGAAGACGTGGGGGGCATGGGGGGCTACTACTACTTCCTCGAAGCGATCCAAGACCCCGAACACCCCGAACATGAAATCCTTTCGGAGTGGATTAAAGCAGCCGAGTATTTCCCCGGAGAGGAAGAGGACGAAAACGTCTCGGAGGAAGCTCCGGAAACGCCCGTATTCGACCCCGAATTCTTCGACCTGGAGCTGATCAACGAGTTCTTGGCCAAACGGTGGCCCCGCTGCTGAGTTTGACGCACGCCGCCGCTTGCAGTAGCCTTGTCGCGGAACGCTCACACGGGGAGACGGAACATGCCCGCTTATGAATACGTCGGCAATTTGCACGTGCACACCTACTACTCGGACGGCGAAGCCTATCACGACGAAGTCGCAGACGCCGCGCTGCTGGCAGGGCTGGACTTCGTCGTCTTCACCGACCACAACGTGCACCTGGACGGCATCGAAGGCTATTATGGGGACGAGGAACGCGGCTACGTGTTGCTGCTTTCCGGCGAGGAAGTGCACGACCGCACCCGTCTGCCTCAATGCAACCACTTGCTGGCCTTTGGTGCGGGGCAAGAACTCGCCCTGCACGCTCACAACCTCGGCGGCCTGGTGGAAACGATTAACCGCGCGGGCGGGCTGAGCTTCATCGCGCACCCCAACGACCGCGCTGTGTCCTGGTTGGGCGAAGGTGCGATTCCCTGGGCCGACCGTTATGTGCGCGGCTTCACAGGGTTGGAAGTGTGGAACTTCATGTCGCGCTTCAAAGACCTGCTCTCCCGCCGCCGCGAAGCGTTCCGCAACGTCTTAACGCCGGAAGATGCCATGGTCAGCCCACCGCCGGACGCACTCGCACTGTGGGACGAACTGCTCGCCGAAGGGCAGCGCGTGGTCGGCATCGGTGGAGCGGATGCACATGGCACGCATGTCCGCTATGGCCCGCTGACCCGCACCGTCTTCCCTTACGATTTCCTCTTCAGCGCCATCAATACGCATATCCTCACCCCGACGCCGCTGGTCGGCGAGCTGGAACACGACCGCGCTTTGCTTTACGGCGCGCTCAAAGCCGGGCGCGTCTTCATCGGCTATGACATCCCCGGGCCAACGCGCGGTTTTCGCTTCACTGCACAGGGGCAAAACACCTCCGCCATCGTGGGCGAATCCATCCGGCTCGGGCATGGCGTCACATTGCAAGCGCTCGCCCCCGGGCGTGGACGTATTCGCATTATTCGGCATGGCGAAGTGGTCGCCGAAGAGCGCAAGGTCGAAAACCTGACCTACGTCGCGCGCGAACCCGGCGCCTACCGCGTGGAAATGTGGCGCGCCTATCACGACGTGGAACGCACATGGATACTCAGCAATCCGATCTACGTTGAGCCGAGCGCCATTGCCACATCGCGCCCCGCGCCGGCAGCATCCTAGTCCACACATACGGGCAGTCGCCAAGCGGCGCGCGCGAGGCCGTCGCGAACCGTGCCCGTCAGGGCATGGTGAGCGGTGGCCGACGTGCGCGCCGCACGGGGCGGGCGAGGTCGGCGCGGGCTTTTTCGCGTCGGGCGAGGTCGCCCCGCCGCGCTTCAAACCACATTCGCCGCCCCTCACTCTGCGTGCTATAATTCGAACACTTGTTCGCGCACCAAAGAGGATACGACCATGCCCTCGTTCGAGCTGGCTTCGGATTATCAACCCACCGGCGACCAACCCCAAGCGATCACCGAACTGGTGGCCGGTTTGCAAAAAGGCTTGCGTTACCAAACACTGCTCGGCGCCACCGGCACGGGCAAAACCTACACCATCGCCAATGTAATCGCTCGGGTACAGCGCCCCACCCTTGTCCTGGCACACAACAAAACGCTGGCCGCGCAGCTCTACGCCGAGTTCAAGGAATTTTTCCCGCACAACGCCGTCGAGTATTTCGTCAGCTACTATGACTACTACCAACCGGAAGCCTATGTCCCCCAACACGATCTCTACATTGAAAAAGAGACCCAGATCAACGAGGACATAGACCGGCTCCGCCTTTCCGCCACTGCCGCCGTGCTCACACGCCGTGACGTGCTGGTCGTTGCCTCGGTCTCGTGCATCTATGGCATCGGCAATCCGGTCACCTGGCGGCAGTCGGTGGTAGAGCTGCTGCGCGGTGAGGCATACCGCCGCGATATACTGCTGCATCAGTTGGTGCGCATCCAATACGCGCGCAATGATTTAGAGCTGCGCCCGGGCACGTTCCGCGTGCGCGGGGACACGCTGGAAATCATGCCCGCCTACAGCGAAATAGCCTACCGCGTGGAGCTGTGGGGCGACGAAGTGGAAAGTTTGCTGGAGTTCAACCCGCTCACCGGTGAAGCGATCACCGCACACGACCATATCCTCATCTTTCCCGCCAAGCACTTTATCACCGACAGCGAGCGAATGGAAAAGGCTTTGCGCGACATCGAACGCGAACTCGAAGAGCGTCTAGCCGTGTTGCAAAAAGAAGGGCATTTGCTGGAAGCGCAACGCCTGGAACAACGCACCCGTTACGACCTGGAAATGCTACGCGAAGTGGGCTACGTGAGCGGCGTGGAAAACTACT
>CAZZNC010000296.1:0-4157 GCA_964655405.1 uncultured Anaerolineaceae bacterium
GGGTTGGCGGCCAACGCTTTTGCGGGTTCAGGAGCGGGACTGTCGGCACACGAAATGACGTGCGCCAAGTTTTTCTCCGGATCGGGGGCGTCCACCCAGCCTAACGCAATGCCGACGAAACGAGCTAATGTGCTAGAGGTAGGAACTTGTCCGTAGGTTTGCCAAACGGCGGCCTGTGGAAATAGTCCACGATGGCGATTTCGCCCGCGATAGCATTGCGGAGCGGTCAGCCGCGCGCCAATGTCAGTGATGGTGTGGTACGCGATGATTAAGTCAGGCTCCAATTCGGGGATGCGAAAAGCCAGGTTGACCACACTGTTCCAACTATTGTAGCCGGAGACCCCCGCATTGACGACTTCCACATTGGTGTACCCGTATTCATCCTGCAAGACACGTTCCAATTGAGCCGGCAGTGTTTCATCAGTGCGCACGCCCAAACCGTAAACGGTCGAATCCCCTATGACTACGATGCGAAAGACGCCGTCCGGTTTGGGAACAGCGATCTCTGGGCCACGATAGCCTAGGGGGTTGCTGCCCACAGCCGACAAGCTTGTGTTAAGGAAGGGAAGCGCTTTCAAACGCGAACGGGCACTGATCTCCTCGTCCGAATAGAGATAACGCACGCGCTGCTCCTCTGTGCCATAAGCTGTAAAATAGACACGCAAACCGACCTCCAGGGCGAGCAAAGTGGCAATCATGCTGACCGCCAACAACACGCCCCAACGCGCCACGCTATGTAAGATGGGCCGCAGACGGCCAAACCAACGCCTCCGCGTAATGCGCGGTTCCAAGGCACGGAACGTCAATGCAAAACCCAACGTCAGCGCGGCCACTATCAGCAACCACACTTCCGGCGCATAGAACATTTGCCCCACTTTCAGCGTATACGTGCGCTGAGTGGCGTCGAGAAAGTGTACGGTCAACTTAAAACGCCGTGTGGTTGTGGTTATGCAAAAACGCTGCTGTCCGTGCCCTGTGCGCCCCTGTCCGTTGAGGTAGACGGCCTGGATGCCTTCCAACGTCCAACGCACCGTGACGCAATCTCCACTGCGCACCATCCAACGCCGGTCGGCTTGAAACGATATATCAGCGCCGTTGTCGTGTGTGTGGATACGTGCAGGGCCGGGATGGGCGATTAACACACCCAACCCCACAACGGCAAGTGTGAGCAGCGCGAGCAGCACGCGCGTGCCCAAAGATAAACGACGCATCACGACTCACTCCACAGCCGGTACAGGAACGGGCACAGCGTCCAATAACGTCCCTTCGCGCACCAATGCAATCATGCGGTCGAGATAGGGTTTAAGCGCCACGTCGCGCACCAACGGGCGCAGCGGCTGCCCTGGTGCGATCTCCACCGCGCGCAAAGCGTCCAGCAATGCCGCCGTGCCGCGTCCCAAACGCGCGTCCGGTTCTTGTTGCAAGCGCAACTCCAGGGCTTGGTACGCACAAAGTAGTTCCACCGCGACCACCGTTTGCACATTGGTGACAATCTGTGCAGCAGTGCGTGCAGCGGTTGCGCTCATGCTGACGTGATCCTCACGGTTGGCGCTGGTAGGGATGCTGTCTACACTGGCCGGATGCGCCAAAATCTTGTTTTCTGTCACCGCCGCCGCTGCCGTGTACTGCACGATCATCAGCCCATTGTTGAGGCCCTCTTCACCGGCAGGATCAACGATGAGGAAAGGAGGTAGCCCGCGATTGAGTCGGCCATCCAACAACAAGAACGCCCGCCGCTCAGCCACGTTCGCCACATCGGCGATGGTCAATTTGAGGAAGTCCAGCGCATAGCCGACCGGTGCACCGTGAAAATTGCCGCCGGAAACGGCCTTGACACGGCGCGGCAGGTGCATCGGCCCCTCTTCCGCCAGGAAGATGAGCGGATTGTCCGTCACAGCGTTGATCTCGCGCGTCAGCACGCCGCCAACATAACGCAGCGCGTCCAGCGCTGCGCCGAGCACCACCGGCGCCACGCGCAGAGAGTACGGATCTTGGGGTGGGCCTTGCTCCGGCGTCAGGTCGAAATGGGCGTCACCGCGCACCAATGTGCTGCCTTCCAACAGCGCGTAAATGAAGGCGGCCATTTCCGCTTGTCCGGCGTGCCCGCGCACCGCGTGCAGATGCGGCAAGTAGGCGTCTCGATAGCCGCACAGCGCTTCCATCGAAAGCGTGAGTGCCAACGCGGATGTTTGCAGCGCACGTAGCGCGTCATGCCAAGCCAGCGTGCCCACTGCCGCCGTAATTGCCGTGCCGTTGATCAGTGCCACGCCTTCTTTGGCGCCCAACCGGATACGCGGAATGTCGGCAGCGGCCATAGCTGCGGCGCCGTCCATCAACTGCCCGTCGTAGTACGCCAGACCGTTGGCGCCAGGCTGGGGCTGTTCGCCGGACAGTGGCGCGCTCAACACCAGCGCCAGGTGCGCTAGCGGGGCCAAATCTCCGGAAGCTCCGAGCGATCCCAGCAAGGGGATGGCCGGCAACACACCACGATTGAGCATGGCGATCAATGTGTTGATGACCTCACGACGCACGCCGCTATAGCCTTGCGCCAGTGTGTTGGCGCGGATGAGCATGGACGCACGCACGGCGTCCGGCGACAAGTGGGGACCGGTAGCGACCGCGTGACTGAGCAGCAAATTGCGGCTGAGCCGTTCGGCTTCTTCGCGGTGACGGAAAATCGCGCGTCCGGCATTATCGCCAAAGCCGGTGTTCACACCGTAAATCACCAACGGGGGACGCCCTTGGGCGTCGGCGGCTTCGATCTCGTCTATGGCTTGATGTACCCAGGCCGCGCTGCGTTCCACGCGGCGCAAACGTTGCGAGTAAAGGGAGTCGTCATCGGGGGGCGTTTCCGGAAGTGGTTGCACGGAAACGTTGCTCCGCGCCACATGCACCACGTCAGAAAGGCGCAGCGGATCACGTGCGAGGGGAAATGCGTTAGGATGATGCGGAACTAAGAGCATTTTGTGTCACTTTCCCAAAAAAGTCTAGCTTGCCTTTTCAATGCTTCTCCCTCCGTATGGAACGTCGGGGGGAAACTGCTTTTACAGAGCCTCATTGTCCGCTTTTTCCGCCGAGTGTCAACAAAGCCGGCGAAAATCGTAGATGTTTGAGGGGCACGTTACCTTCTCTGGCAAAAAAGGGAAAAGACTGTCCCTATTCCGTTTGGGTGTGGTGAGGGCAAAACACGGCCTTGACCAAAGTAGCCAAGGAACTCAGACATTCGGTTGGTCTTGTCTGCGCTCTGCGCTAGCGAACACGGCAAAAAGTGCCGTTCTGCTCCCCCAAAACGGCAGGGGAAAAGCCCACATGCACGGGTTATAATCAGAAACACACGAGCCGAGTTGCACCGCAGACGAAAGGGGCATGAGGACAAGAATGCCAATGGATATTCGGGTTGGGGACGTGGTGCAGATGCGCAAAACGCACCCCTGCGGCAGCGACCGCTGGCGCATCTATCGCGTAGGGGCGGACGTGGGCATACGCTGTTTGGGTTGTGGACGGCGTGTGATGTTGCCACGCCGCAAATTCGAGCGCGCCGCCAAGCGCATTTTGCGCGGTGTGCCCCCTTCGGAGCGCTGAGCGTGCCGGAAACGCCGCTTTCCCCCAGCAAGCCCAAGCGCGTGCTCTTCCTCATGTCGGATACCGGCGGCGGACATCGCGCAGCGGCGGACGCGATCCGTGCCGCTATGTCCGAACGTTACCCGGACGTGTACACCTTTGCGCTGGCAGACGTCTACCGCCATTACACGCCCTTTCCCTTCAATCGGCTGCCGGAACTCTGGCCGTTGTGGGTGCATTGGGCACGTCCTTCGTGGAAATGGGGCTACAGTCTGACCAACGCCCGCCACAGCGGAGATGCGCTGATGGCATATTTGCAACGTGCCTGGCAACGCGGGCTGCGGCGCCTGGTATGTGAGCAAGCGGCGGATGTGGTCGTGAGCGTGCACGCGCTGTTTTCGCGTCCGGTGATGTGGGCCTATCGGCGTTTTTGTGCACGCCGCCCGCCTTTTGTCACTGTGGTGACCGATCTGTGGACAACCCACGCCTTTTGGTACGAGCCGCACGTGGAACGCTGTCTCGTGCCCACCCGTGCCGCCTACACTCGCGCCTTGCGTTTTGGATTGCGTCCGGCGCAAATACGCTTGACCGGCCTG
>CAZZNC010000297.1:0-4152 GCA_964655405.1 uncultured Anaerolineaceae bacterium
CCACTTTTTCGCCCGGATGCCCTAATCCACGCCGCTGTTTGCGCAAAGCCGCGCGCCTATCATCTTCAAGGTCCATGATCAGGCCTAGTTTTAGCAATCCCACGCTGGTACTGTATGCCGGATTTCGTAGCGTGTCTGCCATGCCGGTCAGGTTTTCCGGCTGGGCGATGCGCACCGGCAAATGGAACACGTCCTGCGCCACCGTCTTCATGCCCGGGAGCTGGCTGCTGCCGCCGGTGAGCACAATGCCCGCCTTCAGCAAACCCTCGTAGCCGCTGCGCTTCACTTCTTTGAGCACCAGCTCGAAAATCTCTTCCACGCGCGCATGGATGATGTGCGCCAGGTCGGTGCGCTGGACTTTGCTGGGCAGCTCCTCGCCGAAAGGCTGGATGGGGAACGCTTCTAACGCGCTGACGGCGCTCGGGTCGGCGTGGCCGTATTTGAGCTTGACCGCCTCCGCCAATTCGGTCGGCAAGTGCAAACCGGCGGCAGTGTCGTTGGTGATGTGCTGCCCGCCAACCGCAATCACCGCCGTATGCCAGACCGCGCCGTCTATGAACATCGCCAAGTCGGTCGTGCCCCCGCCGATGTCGATCACCATCACGCCCGCCTCGCGCTCCTCCGGCGTCAGCACGGCGTCACCGGCGGCCAGCGGGTTGAGGATGAAGCGATCCACGAAAACGCCCGCGTCTTCCACACATTTCGCCAGGTTTTGGATCGTCTGCGTGGCGGCGGTAACGATATGCGCTTCCACCTCCAAACGAAAGCCAAGCATCCCCAACGGGCTGCGCAGCCCCGTTTGCCCGTCCAGGCTATAGCTGCGCGGGATGACGTGCAAAATCTCGCGTCCATGCGGCAAGCTAATCGCGCGGGCCGCGTCCATCGCGCGCTCCAAGTCATGGAGCTGCACACCGTGTGTGTCGTTGATGCCCACCGCGCCTTTGCTGTTGATGGACTCGGTGCGTCCACCCGCCACCGAAACGAACGCGCGCCCGATCTCATAGCCGCTGCTTTTTTCGGCTTTGTGCACCGAAGACATAATCGCCGCGCTGAGCGCGCCCACGTCCGTCACCACACCTTTGCGCATCCCGTGCGAAGGCTCGATGCCTACGCCCAGCACGTAGATATCCGTTTCGCGCACCTCGCCGACGAGCGTGCAAACTTTCGTCGTGCCGATGTCTATGCCTACTACCAATTCACCCATAGTCGTCTTCTGCTCAGATGGCCGCTTGCTCAATGTGTAGGAATTATGCCCATGCCATCGCCGCCACGCTACTCTGTGCGCCAAAGCACAGTGTAGTAGGGGCGGTCGGGGTCGCTCATCACAATCTCCCCGGGCTGCACCGCCGGATAGATCGTCTCAACCAACGTGGTATACACGCGCAGCTTGGTGTCCATGTCCTCGCCCGTGCCATACCACACCGTCCAACCGCGTCCGTCACGATAACCCAAGCCCTTTTCCGGATCGTAAAGCAGCACTTCGATATTCGGATAGCGTCGCTTGAGCAGCAACGCGCCGTCTACGATGGCTTGCGGGATATGCTGCCCTACCGAGATCGGCTCGGTGGCGTCCGGCACCACAATGCGCAACAGATCGGGACGATCTTCGCGTTGTTTCATCACAATGCCGTTCACGTCCACCCACACGCGCACTTGCTGTTCCCATGTGAGGGCCGGTTCGCGTTCCACGACCAAAATTTGCACCATTTCCGGCGGCCAGCCTACCACGACCGTCGTGTCGGCGATGTTCGGCACCGCTTCTAGGCGCGCTTCCACGTCCTGCGGATCGATCCAGAAGATATGTTTGCGCGCAATGTCGCTGTAGCGGAAAATTTCCTCGCGGCTAAGGTACTTTTCTCCGCCGATAGCTACCGCATTGACGTAAAATGTGTCCGTCGTCAAGAACAGGTACAGCACCGCCACCAAGCCCACCACGATCACACCGGAAACCGCCCGCCAGCTCAACAGCGCGTAGAGGTTCGGTCGCCGCCGTGCGCGCGCGGGAGGGCGCGAAACTTGCGCACGCCGACGGGCACGGCGACTCGTGCGACGCGGCGAGGTGCCGAGCGTAGGCGTAGCACGTGTGCGCGGACGCATCCGCCGCACGGCGTCGCCGCTCGTTCCCTCGTCGGGAGGAAGCGGCGCTACTCGACGACGTGAACGCCGTTTTTTGGACGCGCGTTTGCCTTCCCGTGAGCGCACATGCTCCCGCGTGGATTTGCGCGCCGGACGTGATGGTCGGAGGCGCAACGAAAAGCTCATAAATAGCCTATCGGAATGCTTACAGACCGGGCACATGCCCGCCAATATCCCACATCAATCCCACTATATTCCAACATGCCCCAAATGTCCAATGCGCGCGGGAGATGCAAAACGCCGCTTCCGGCGCTGAGTGCAGTTGAGCTTCCGCGCACCGTAGTGCTATAATGCCCTCGTGTCGCAACACTGCGCAAGCCCATTCGAATAGGGAATTGGTCATGCCCCAAACCGAGATCGTCGCCGAGCTACGTGCCGCGCGCGCCCAGTTTCTGCGCGCCATCGAAGGGTTGAGCGCAGAACACATGCACCAAGCGGGCGCGTGCGGTTATTGGTCGGTCAAGGATGTGTTGGCGCATTTGGTCTCTTGGGAAGCCGAGCTGATCACGGCACTTTCGCGGCTGGAAGCCTACCGCGAGCGCTCGCCGCACATCGTGGAAATTGACGACATAGACGGTTGGAACGCCGAACAGTACCACATCAACGCGCCGCGTTCGCTGGAAAGCGTGCAAGCCGATTTCCACAACGTGCACAAGCAGCTTATCGAGGTTATCGAAGCGTTGGACGACCACACGCTCGACGACAACCGCCGTTTCGCCTGGATGGAAGGCGAGCCGCTAAGCTACCTCATCGCGGAAAACGCCACCTGGCACGAAGAAGAACACGCCGAAGGCATTTCACGCTGGCGCGCTGAACAAGGGTTGTAAACCGGCAAGCTGCAAGGAGGGAATATGCGTTGGCTTGGCCGCACCGCAGGAATAGGCTTGGCACTGCTTTTCGTGCTGAGCGTTCCGCTGTCGCTGTGGACGTTCAACACACAGCGCTATCTGCTGGACGGGCAAACGTATAAAACATTGTTTGTCAACGAGGATTTTTACGACAAATTGTTGCCGCGCGTGTTACCTGCCTTGCTCACCGATTTGGAGCCAGCGACCGACGCTCCGCACACCGTTTCTTTTCTGGAAGCGATCAACCATCTGAGCACACGCGACTGGCGCGAGATCGCCCCGCTGCTGGTGCCCCCCGCTTGGGTCAAGAACGAAGTGGAAGGGAACATGGACGCCGTCTTGCGTTGGTTGGAACAAGAAGTGCCCCTAGAGATCGTCTTCCACACGGACGCGCTGCGTCGCCAGATGGAAAGCCCGTCCGGTGAGGACGCTGTTTTGCGCATGACGGCAGCGCTGCCCGCTTGCTCTGCGGAAGCCCAAGCCGACTTCGAACGCTTTTTGGCCGGTGACGCTCAAACCGCGTTCCCCTATTGCCGCCCCCAAAACGATGCGCAGATGCGCGCGTTGTTCCGCGTGCTCAACGAGGCGCGGCTCCAAGCAGCCCAAGACATCCCGCCGCGCATCAATGTCATCGAAGAAATGCGCAAGGCTGCGCAAGAAGCGCCCCAGGCTGACGGGAAAACGTCTGCCGACAACCCTTTTTCGGGCCGCGAACTCAACGAGTTTCGAGCCAGTGTGCGGCTGTGGCAAAAATTGCTGCCGCTCACGCTGATGATCCCGCTGGCGCTGCTTGCGTTGGTGATCATCGTGCGGGTACGTTCGGCCAAGACCTTTTTTCGCTGGAGCGGCTGGTTGCTCATTTTCGGCGGGCTGCTGACTTTGGCGCCGCTGTTCCTGTTGCCGTTTATCATGCCCGCGTTGAATTATGAACAGCGCCTGGAAAGCGGCTTTGCCACCGGCGGCGCGTTGATCGCGGAAGTGGTCGGGCAACGCATGGCCGTGCTACTGATCGGCGCTTTCACCTGGCCGATTCTATTGCAGGCGTCGCTGCTCGTGGGGATCGGCTTCTTTTTTGTGGTGCTCTCGGTGTTCTTGCGCCCCCCCGAAGCCGAATTCAGCACCACGTGGGTAATGCCGCAGCCTTCTCCCGCCCCGGAGCCGAGCCTTT
>CAZZNC010000298.1:0-4150 GCA_964655405.1 uncultured Anaerolineaceae bacterium
CCCCTTGCCGAAGTTAAAGGCCTCGTTGCTGAGAACGGCTTTGCTTTCTCCGCCAGAAATGAAAGCCTTGATCCCCAGGAAGATCAGGGCAACGTTAATCCAGATGAGCGCGATTTGTGCCCAGCGTGCCGATGTGAGCGTGCGTTGGCGCAATTTGCGGCCCAGCCGAATCAGCAGCCCCCCGATCACGACAACCAGAATGGGGGTGATGATGCCAAAGCTATCCAGGAAAGCCAAAACGAGCGAGCCTTCCCCTTGCGTGGCGGACTGGATGGCGTCGTCGCTGTTGATGCTGACAAAGAGGAGACCGAAGGCCGCCAATCCCAACAAGATAAACAACCCGCTGATGAGTTCGATGCCGACGGCTTCGATATCAGTGGGGCGTCGGTGACGATTCATCACGCCTTTGGGAGAGGTGGCTTCGGGTTCATCGAGCGGATGTATGCCTCTACCTGCCATGAAAGCCTCCGTGGAGGATCGCCTTTTGGCGATGGAAATGTAGGTCCTGCGTGGTAAACGGGTGATGCAAAAGATTATCTAGGGTGGACTTGTTTTTGGGTGTGTGTAACAGGCTTGGCGCTATATAAAGTCTGGGGGCAGAAAACGCTGCCCCCAGACGCTGGGTGCTCGGTGTGTGGCGTTGCCACGGGCCGGGCACATCACGAACAGACGGTTATTGTTCCATCAAATCCGCGAGATCGAGTTCCAGCAGCTCCATCGCTGTGGCGGCGTCTTGCTCGCCGGTCAAAATGCTGTGCACGGCGGTGAAGTAGGCTACCGAAACCTCGTTGTAGTGCGGGGCGGAGATGGTGGAAGGACGCGCCACCGTATTGATGAACACGTCATACAGGCTGCCGAAGAACGGCACGGCTTCCAACACGTCCTCGTCCTGATACAGCGACATGATGGTCGGGTTGTAGGAGCCGACGACGGCGCGGCGCTTTTGTTCGTCGTAGCTGGTCATATACACGGCGACGGCAGCAGCGGCGTCCGGATGCTGAGAGTAGCGGGAAACGGCCAATTGCCAGCCGCCCAGGGTGGCGGCGCTGTGGCCGGTTGCACCGGTGGGCAGCGGGGCCACGTCAAACAGACCGGCAATCGGGCTGTCTTCGGCGTTGCCCAAGCTGTAGGCATACGGCCAGTTGCGCATGAAAGCGGCATTGCCGGCTTGCCAGACGTTGCGGGCGTCTTCTTCCGCGTAGCTGGTCACGCCGTCCGGGCTGATGGTGCCGACCCAGCTGGCCGCGCGCTCAAAGGCCTTGATGGTGCCTTCGTTGTTGACTTCGATCTCGCCGGTTTCGGGGTTGATGATCTGGGTGTCGCTTTCGGAATATTGCCATTCCAGCGCGTCGCAGGTCAGGCCCTCGTAGGCGTTGCCTTGCCACACGAAGCCCCAGAACTCGTCGTTGCCCTCGGCGCGTTCGCCGTCCTGGATCACCTGTGCCATTTCGGTCAGTTCGTCCCAGGTGGCTGGCGGGGCGTCGTAGCCGTACTTTTCCAGCAAATCGGTGCGATAGTAGAGCAGACCGGCGTCGGTGAACCAGGGGATGCCGACCAACTTGCCGTCAACCGTGTTGTTCTGGATGATGGCGGGGAAGTGGGCGGTGACCTCGTCGTCGGTCAGGTACGGGCGGAGGTCGATCATGTGTTCGGCCAGGTCGCCGGGCCAGATCACATCAATTTGGAAAACGTCCACGTCCGGACTTTCGGCCTCGAAGAGCTGCAAGTACAGCCCCAAGCGGTCTTGCACCATATCCGGCGTTTCCAGCACGTTGACGGTGATATTGGGGCAGGCTTCCATGAAGGCTGCGGCGGCTTCTTGCGCCAGCTCCAGCTCGATGCCTACCGCACCGGCGGCCACAACGACGGTGGCTTCTTCGTCGGTAAAGCAATTGATTTTTGCGTCTTCCTGAGCGCTCGTACCCATTGTGGGCAGTGCCGAAATGACGAGTACCAGCACGAGAAGAAGGGCAGCAAACTTACGCATGATGTTTCCTTTCTGAATCGGAGTGATTAAAAAGCTTTGAGTGAAATAGTGAAGCGTATTTATGAAGTGGGGGGCTTTTCTCCTCTCCTGTTTATGCAACTATACGTAGCGTGGAGTTGCTATGCAAATGGAATTAAACCGATTTTAGTACCCTTAGAATAGCGCATTTTGTGGCATATAGGCAAGTTTTTGTTGTTTTTCGGCACGGAACGACTTTTGCAGGTGCAAGAACGTGGAGCGCGGGGTGGGGTTGGGACCGTCGTTTGAGCGTCTCTACGCTTCTCCAAAGTCCCTGTGCGCGTGGGGGCGTTCTTTTTCGGCGCATCGTGTATGATTGGGGTATCTGTTCAATAACCTAATGAGGTACTTTCATGCGCCGCAGAATTTGGATCACGGGGGTGCTGTCCATGTTGGTCGGTGTGCTTGCTTGGGGCGGCATGGATGCTTCGCTGCCGCTTGGCTTTTCTCATGCACACGCCCAAACCGACGTCCAAGTTGTCAAGCAATTTGAGGAAACGACGTACTATTTGCGCGATGTGCAATTGGTCACGCCGGAGGTGGGGTGGGCGGTTGGCTTGGCGCACTGGGATCAGCAAACCAAGCAGTATGCCAGCACCATTGTCAAAACCACCGACGCGGGGGCAACGTGGGTGTTGCAACCTGTGGCTGCTGACGCGGACTTGAACGCCGTGCATTTCCTTGACGAACAGCAAGGATGGGTCGTCGGCGCCGCTGGAGTGATCCTCCACACCGCCGACGGTGGGCAAAGCTGGCAGCCCCAAACCGCAGACACGACCGCCGAATTTACCGATGTGATTTTTGCTGATGCGGCCAATGGCTGGGCGGTGACGATACTCCCGACCACCTATGACGACTTCTTGCAGTTTTACACCGATTGGGACGCGGCCCTGTGGCATACGGCAGACGGTGGCATGAGCTGGCAACGTCAGACCTTGCCGGAAGACGCCAGCATCCTACACGGCGTGGACTTCACGGATGCACAAAACGGCTGGGCGGTGGGGGGCAAAAGGGCCGGCGAAGATGTTTTCGGCGATCCAGAACATGCAGCCGTCGTTTACCACACCGCCGACGGAGGCGAAACGTGGGCAGAGCAATATAGCCTGGGTGACGTGACCTTGACGGCGGTGGATTTTGTGGATGCTCAAAACGGTTGGGCAGTGGGTTTTCCGACCAGCAGCTCGATGGAAGGCGGCTTTGTCTTCCACACGCAAGACGGCGGCGTCAGTTGGGAAAGGCAGACTCCCGGCGGCTTTTTCGATCCGTTGTGGGCGGTGCAATTCCTGGACAATCAGCGCGGCTATGTGGTTGGAGCAAACTACGTGGCAGCGTGGGGGCCACCGGTCTGGCGCACGTTCGACGGCGGCGCCACCTGGGACAAGATCCGTATGGCTGAGCACGACAATGACGGTTTGTACGGGCTGACCATCGTCGGTGATCATGTGTTGGCAGTGGGTGACCATGATTTTGTGTGCAACTCGGCGGCGGGATGGGACACAGCCGGTTATGACAACGAAGAAGTTTTCACACAGTGGTATCTCAACCCGCATTACCGCTTCGAGGACGTGTTTTTCGTGGACGAGACTTACGGTTGGGCGGTGGGCCGTCGCACGTATATGCCCTCGCATTGGGGACAGGTGATCTTGGCGACCGACGACGGCGGCGAAAGTTGGGTGGTGCAGTACGAACACGCGCCGCCCGAAAATGCGTTGTTCAGTGTGCATCGGCTCAACGGTGTGTATTTTGCCGACCGACTGCACGGCTGGGCGGTGGGACGGAGCGAAAGTTACCTGGACGGTAGTGGACGGGACTATCAAGGGGCCGTTCTGACGACGGTTGACGGCGGGCAAAGCTGGCAAGCGGTGGAACAAGCCTTTTACGCCGACCGCGACCGTGAGCTTTACGACGTGCAGTTCCTTGACCAGCAAGAAGGTTGGGCGCTGGCAACGTCATTTTTCCCCAGCAGCGACATCTACTTGGTGCACACGACGGACGGCGGACAGTCGTGGACGTGGATGGATACGAAAATCGAAGGGACGGTCGAAATCGGCTTTGAGTTTGTGCAGGGCGAAGTAGCCTTTGTGGATGCTCAGCAGGGGTGGGCGGTTGGCGGGCAGGGGACAAACGACGGACGGGGGACAAACG
>CAZZNC010000299.1:0-4145 GCA_964655405.1 uncultured Anaerolineaceae bacterium
CCATCGCCGCACGCATTCCGTCATATCAACAAACTGTTGCCCGCCGACTGGCTGAGATCATCGCCGACTTTCCTGTGCGCCCGTGCGTAGGCGCGCCGCAGGTGGTCGCCGCGCTCGCAGGGCGTGCGGACGTGCTGCTTGGGCTGGTGACGGGCAACATGCAGCCGCTTGTACCGATCAAGTTGCGCGCGGCGGGCTATGCCCCGCGCGTGTTCAAGGTCGGCGCGTATGGTTCAGAAGGATGGGAGCGGGATATGTTGCCGCCGCTGGCGCTCCAGCGGGCGCGCGAGTACGCGGGCGTGGACTTTTCACCGCAGCGCGTGGTGATCGTAGGCGACACCCCGCGCGATATTGCCTGCGCAGACAGCATCGGCGCGCGCACGGTGGCCGTTGCCACCGGCTGGTATGATGTGCCCACACTGCAAGCCGAGCGGCCCACGCATGTTTTCGAGACGATGGAAGACACCTCGGAGGTGCTACGCGCGATTCTGAACCATAACGCGCACCCATGACCCCTGCCGAAATTCCCCCGCGCACGCCTTCTCCGCGTTGGACGCTATGGCTCAGCGTGGCGTTGCTGACGGGCGGTTTGCTGTGCGTGGGAGCAGGCGTGGCGCTGACCGCGTGGCGTGTGCTGTGGCCCCAGCACGCCGCCGACGTGTTGCCCCCTGGCTGGGTCGTCACGCCGCCGCCCACGCCTGCGCCCGCTGCGCTGGGGACGCCGCTCCCGCCGCCGCCCTTGCCCACAAACGCCGCCGAGATCGCGTTGCTGCCGGTCAGTGAGCGTCAAACGCCTACCCAAACCGCTGCCTTTCCTGTGACGCGCTCCCCTGCTGCCACGCCGCCGCCTTCTCCCACGCCCAGCGCCACGCCGCCGCGCTTCACGCCGCAACCGATCTTGCCCCCGCCGGAACGCATCCTCATTCCGCGCATTGCCCTCGACGCGCCGGTCGTGCCGGTGGGCCAACGCGCGATCATGCTCGGCGATCAACGCTACAGCCAATGGGACGTGCCGGACAAGCGCGCCGCCGGTTGGCACGCGAGCAGCGCCCGCCCTGCCGAAGGTGGCAATATTGTGCTCAACGGGCATCACAACGTGCACGGAGAGGTCTTCCGCTACCTTTACGCGCTGGAACCTGGGGACTTGGTCACGCTGGAAGCAGGCGGGCGGCGTTATCATTACGTGGTTGTGCAAACCATGACGCTCTCTGAACAGGATCAGCCGCCGGACGTGCGCCAGGCCAACGCGCGTTGGATATTGCCGACCGCCGATGAACGTGTTACGCTCGTAACGTGCTGGCCGTACTACGCCAACACGCACCGGCTGGTTGTGATCGCTCGCCCACTGAACGCGGTGATCCCGCCCGCTCCCATTCCATAAATCCGAGGCAAAGCGTAACCCAATCCATGATCCATTTCTTAACACTTCTCACCACGCCGCTTCTTGATCTGCCTTTCGTGCGCCGCACCCGCCGCAATCATGGCTTGGAGCACGCCACGATCCACGTGCTCAGCCGCCGCCTGAAAGATTTGACGCTGGCGGGGCGTTCCACCGTGACCGGTTTCTACCTTTACGGCAACGTCCCAACGGCGGACGTGGAGGCTGCCGCACAAGAGGCACTGCGACGTTTGCGCGGTGGTGAACAGCACCTCGCCATCCATCCCAATTGCGGCACAGGGTTGGTTACCGCCGGGCTGCTGACCGGCGTCGCGGCGCTGGCTGGCACGCGAGGGATGCGCGATACGTTCAGGGATCGGCTTTCTCGCTTGCCCACGGTGATCTTGCTCTCCACGTTCGCGTTGATTGTTGCCCATCCCTTGGGGCTGATCTTGCAACAGCATTTCACTACGTCCGGTGACCCGGGCGACACCGAGATCGTGGATATTCGACGCTCGGAGATGCTGTTACCCTTTGCCGGACAGCGCTTGACCGTGCATTTTGTGCGTACGCGCTCGAGTTAACTTCCCAAACCATGAGCCGCCAACGTCCCTCTCCCACATTCTACGTGTTGCACGGCAACGACGAGTTCAACTTGCGCGCCGCCGTGCAAAAGATGCGTGAACAGATGGGCGACCCGACTACTGCCGAACTCAACACCGTGACACTGGACGGCAAAACGGCTTCGGTGGGTGATGTGTTTTCTGCCGTCCGCGCTATGCCCTTTCTCAGCGACAAGCGCCTTGTGATTGTGGAGGGCATGTTGAGCTGGTTGGGACGCAAAGGCGGGGGCAAAAGCGCCAAAGCCGAGTTGGAAACGTTGGCCGAAGGGCTGCAAAATCTGCCGGAGTGGGCACGCTTGGTCTTTGCCGAACCCGGGACGCTTTCCGAGCGCAACCCGATCTTGAAGCTGGCGCAAACGTTGCCGCATGGCTATCACAAAGCCTTCAATGCGCCGCGTAACCCCGTTCGCTGGATCAGCGAACGCGCCCGCCGCGAATACGACGCAGAGATCGAAAGGGCCGCAGCAATGGCGCTTGCCAGCGTCATCGGCGACGATTTGCGCGCGGCAGATAGCGAATTGGCAAAGCTGGCGGCTTATGTCAACGGCGAACGCCCGATTTCCGAGGCGGACGTGGCGCTGCTGACGCCCTATGTGGTGGAGGCAGACATCTTCGAGATGGTGGACGCGCTGGGAAAACGGGACGGCGCGACGGCAGCGCGCTTGTTGCATCGGCTGCTTGACCATGACGAACCGCTGCGGCTCTTTGGCATGATCGTGCGGCAGTTTCGGCTGCTGCTTTTAGCGCGTGAGCATCTGAACGCAGGCGGCACACCCAAAACCGCCGGACAAGCGCTTGGGGTACATCCTTACGTGGGGGAAAAAGCCGCCAAGCAAGCACGCGCCTTCACGCTGGAACAATTGCGCGCGGTATATCATTTCTTGTTGGAAACCGACTTGGGGATCAAAACCGGTCGGGTGGAAGCGGTTTTGGCATTGGACTTGCTGATCGCCAGTGTGACCGGTTGAGCGCGCCGACGGCGCAACACACACGCCGCGTTTGCGTACACCTTTTCGGGAAGCACACGCACCGACGCGCCTTTGTCGTGCCGGTGCGAAAGAACGACGAAGGGAGGCGAATTGATGCGCCAGGGGATGCACGCGCTGCTGACGATCCTTGTCCTGGCAACACTGCTGGCCGGATGCGGCGGCAAAAACACCGACGACGAACCGCTACCAGATCCGCACGCCTTGCTTCAAGAAAGCGTCACCCAATTGGAGCAAGCCTCCAGCTTGGAACTGGAAATAGACACCAGCGGTTATCCGGTCTTGCTTGATCTGGAGCTGGATTTGCCGGAAGATATTCCACTCTTCTTCCGCTATGCGCATGGCGTCTTCCAAGCGCCCGACCGCATCAGCGCTTCCATCCAATTTGGCCTGGGCGCCATAACCACAATGGCGGACATGATCATCCTGGGGCACGATCACTACTTTCGAGGAGATGTGCTCACCGCCAACCGTTGGATCAATGCAGAGTTGATCCCCGGGTTTTCGCCGGACGTGCTTTTTTCCGGCGATGTGGGTATTCCCCATGCGCTGAATGCGATCACGAGTTTGGAAATGGTCGGGCGCCAACGGTTGCGCGGGCGTGAAGTGTACTATTTGCGCGGCGCTATCCAGGCCAACGCCATTTATGCGCTCACCTTTGGGCTGACACGCACCACCGAAGGCGAGTTGAAGATTGAGGTTTATGTGGGCACGAAGGACTGGCGTGTGATGCAATTGACGCTGGTCGAGCCACCCCCTAACGGCGCAGATGCCGACGAGCCGACTATTTGGAAGATCAGCTTGTTGAACTACAACAAAGAGGTGAACATCACTGCGCCTTCACAGGACGACGGGGAAGGATAGCGCCGGTGGGAGCGATCACGAGCGGCAAGACGCGGCGACCTTCGCCCTGGTTGGTGCTGGCGATAGTGAGCTTGCCGGTCTTCATCGGCGCGCTAGATTTGACGATCATTTCGGCGGTGCTGCCGGAAGTCATCGTCAGCCTTGACCTTCCCGTCAAAGAGTACCTCGACCAAGCGTCCTGGGCAGTCAACGGCTATTTGATCGCCTACGCACTGAGCATGACCTTTACCGGTCGCCTTTCGGACTTGTTCGGGCGGCGCGCGATCTACATCGCTTGTTTGTTCATCTTCATGG
>CAZZNC010000300.1:0-4136 GCA_964655405.1 uncultured Anaerolineaceae bacterium
GTCCGCGTTGTGCTCCACCTCTCCGCTCTGCCTCGTAGGTCACTTCGCGCAATCGCTGCCACAGCGTGTTCTCGCGCTTGCCCAGCAGTACACTTCGAAAACACACAATGCTGCTGACACCGCAACGTCCCGTCAGTGCCATCCCAAAACTGTACAGCGCCAACTCCATCGCTTGCCGCTTGCCCATGTGCGGCATGTGCGTTGACACTTCGGTAAACCACTGTGATAATGCTTCTGGGCGGTGGGTCATCGGGACATTCCTGGGTAGTTTTGTGTGCTTGAACACGCTTATTCTACCCGTGTTCGACTTGCCCCTCCGCCTCTTTCCATTAAAAACCTACCCCTGTCAGGACCAGCCGCCCATCGCCGAGCACGTAGCTGGCCGTCACCTGGCCGCCCGCGTCGACTTGTGCCAAAGCTCACGCCAGCGTGGCGCGCGGCAGAAAACTATCCTTATCCACAGCATATTCAAGTTCTACTTGATGCCATCTCGCGCGCTTGGCCGTTTGTCGGGATATAGAAGGATCGAGTAGTTGGTGAAGAAACGCGGAAAACGAATCGGCCAATCTATAGAACCCATTTTCGTATGAATACACAGCAGGATCGGCAACGCATCCCTTCGTGCGAAAAAAGTAAAACCCAATTCCTTGATAGGTAAAAAACACGAATATATCCGATGGATATTCTTTACGTATACGCAACTGTCGCATCTTTGACACGAAAGCGCTTTTGGCCGTCAGAAGATGATCACAGGTCGCAAGTCCCGCCCCTCCAAGTACCACATCAATTCCATTTTTTCCCATCAGCATCATCACTTGTCGATAGACATCTGGCAAACAACCCACCTCTTGGGCTACTCGCAGCGCTTCGATCTCTGCTGCGGTACACCCTTCGCTTTCACCATACTCAAAACGCAACATTTCCAATAACTTCTCCGTCCCCAAAGGACCATCATATGTCGACAACACATCCTCATAAAACATATTTCGCAGCGTATCATAATAATAGATTTTAAGGGGGCCATTGTTGGGTCGGAAAGCCCCTTGCTTTATTTGAGGGATGTTATTCTTCCTCACCAGCAAACGGCTGAGGGAATCCGCTGCGCTCAGGGCCAAGGCGCTCAATGAATCCGCCGACTTCGTGAAATACCCTTCGCCTCGATAAGCATACACCGGCGGGTCGTTTTCATCGCCATCTGTTCGGAAAAACAAAATTTCATCGCCGTTGTGTTCGTAAAAAACAAAGAGGTCTGGAGGGTAACTGATACCTTCTCTGTCTAATGTCTCCAGCAGTGTTTTTTTTACCTCCCACTGCATTAAACCTGCCGGCGTCACGTTCGCAGAAAACACTTCGATAAGCCCACTCATCATCAGTTCACGGTATATCTCCGGCAACTGAGCAACGTTTTGTTTACGCATCAGCGCATCCAATTCCACTTTCGTACACCCCCTATACCGACAAGTGTACCCTCGAGATAGCAATAGTTTCCGAATGGCTTCAATCTGTTTGCTCACCGCGTGTATAGCCTTTCTCCCAACGTCGCTCTAGAAATCATCGTAAGTAAAATAGATCGATCTCGACCTCTAGTCCATGCCTCCGGAACATATCGTCCGCAAACTGCACCGCAACAGATTGACAAGAAACACATGGCATTCGTTCCGTAATAAGCTCAATAGTCAATCGCTGTCCTCGCAAATCCAAATCCACCGCCCACGCATCGCGGCTGAGGAAGCGCCCCACCGCCGGATCGTATTCCAGCGCGCGCAAGTAGTATTGCGCGGTCACGAGAGCAATCAGTGCTCGGCCCACAAAAAACGCACGCGGTTTACCTCACCGCGCGCGTTTGGCAAAATTCCCGAATTATCTTACCCTTTCGGGGGAAGTACCCAACTTGGAGCAAGCTCAATCGCTGACCAAAGGTTTGACCAACGCCGCGTTTTGGGTGAGCCAGGTCGAGCAACGCCGCAACCCGCCCCTGCCCTTCACCACCAGCACGTTGCAACAGGCCGCCGCCCGTGCGCTGAACCTGTCGCCGGAGCGCACCATGCAAGAGACGCAGCGCAAACAAATTTTCCGCCTACAGAATGGGCAAACACTGCCCCGCTTAGCGTCCAGAAGAACCGTCCGCAACGGATGCCGTGTACACTATCCGAAAACCGTAGAGACCGTTCTCAAAATCGGGGTAGTACCCGTTACGAACGGCGCAGCGGGCGAGATTCAGACCGTTGTCAAACGCACCGCCCCGCAATCCTCGCATAACTCCCTCCGTTGGGCCTAGGGGGTTCACAACGTCGTCAGGGAGGGTGGCGTAGTAATCTCCTCCGTACCAATCCGCTACCCATTCCCATACATTGCCGCTTATGTCCAGCGCCCCCACCCACGACACCCCGTCGGGTTTGCTGCCCACCGGCTCTAAAGGAATACCCGCATCGTTATAAACCACATTTTCCGCGACGAATTCGTTTCCCCAGGGGTAAATTAGCCCATCCGGCCCCCGTGCGGCATACTCCCACTGAGCTTCTGTCGGCAGTTGGATCACCGCGCCGGTCGTTGCACTCAGCCACTGCGTGTATTGCTGCGCCTGAAACCAACTGACACCCACTACAGGATAATTCGCTTCATAAAACACAGCAGGGAAGTCGCCCGACAGTGAATCGCACGCCTCCGCGGCTACACAAACTTCGTACTGGGCATTGGTCACCTCGAAACGCCCGATCCAGTACGGTTTTTCAAAACAGACTCGATGCACAGGACCTTCAGCTTGGAACCAGCTGCGCTCACAGCTTCCCTCGCCTCTCTGGTGTTCGCATTGTTGAAAAGTCGCCTCTTGTTCTTCTTCCGTGCTTCCCATCACAAAACATCCCACAGGAACCAATACCATCTCCACACCACCGAACTCGCGCACCACCGGCGTCCAATCGTCGTTGTGCGCAACAGACGTCTGGGCGAGTTGGATGAGGTCTGACGTGGGAGTAAGATCGGGCGTGACGGTTGGTGTCGGCGTGCCCCCCCGCGCCCACACCACATCATGATCTCCCAAAACGACGATCCCCATTGCGACCATCGTGCCAAACAAGCCTGCAAAACTTAGCAGCACGTACTGGTAGCGCTTCATGATGGTACACCTCCCGTGAACCATACGGCGATGATTCTTTGTACACGCAACATCGCTCATTGGCAATTCCAATGCGCACAGAAGGAATACCCGGCGGGGAGCAATGCCCCCCCCTTCTCCGATTTGCGCATCATCTTCGACGGTGCCATGACGCCCATCGACGCACGAGGCGAGTACGTGCCGCACCATCGCCCATTGTCGCAAATGCGAGCGTGCCCCTGCGCGGAAAACGCCCCCCGCCGCGCGGCACTTTTGCGCACGAGGCCACGCAAAGCTACGCCGACCGTCCTATTGCGGCGGGATGCCCCAAATGCGGATTGTGCCGTCGCTGCTGGCGGAGGCTAGGCGCGTCCCGTCCGGCGACCACGCCACGCTGCGCACGTAGCTCGTGTGCCCCTCTAGCACGGCCAGTTGTTCCCCGTTCGTCGCGTCCCAGATACGCACTGTGTTGTCAGAGCTGTCGGAGGTCAGGCGCGCGCCATCCGGTGCCCACACCACCGAGTGGACCCAGGCCGGGTGTCCTGCCATAATGGCCAGCCGCTTCCCCGTGACCGTGTCCCACACCTGCACCCAGCCGTCCTCGCCCCCTCTGGCCAGGCGCGCCCCATCCGGTGCCCACGCCATGCGCCGGCTCGCGACGTGTCTATGTCCCTGCCTGTGCCCCTTCCTCTCATAACATCGCACACGCTCAAAGTGTAACATCACCGGAAACCGCGTACCCAACGCCTCGGCAACGGCGGCCCACCTGCACGCCAACTTGCCCCCAACGCCGAGCACGTGCACAATGGCGTCACAACGTCTGCATGGAGCAAGTACAGGTTCGGAGCAAACAATCCTTGGCCGTATTGATATAGTCCCCCAGGAAAGATCATGAAACACAAACGTACCGTACGCCTTATGTGAAATGAGTTGACAAAAAACGGCTGTTTTCCAAAGATAGCAAGTGAGTTAAACCAACCAGCAAAAGAAAACAGCCCATGACCAGTATAGACATTGAAACAATTTTGACCATCATCTACGT
>CAZZNC010000301.1:0-890 GCA_964655405.1 uncultured Anaerolineaceae bacterium
CGTCCTGTGCGCGAGCGGGCACGCTGCCCCACACAAGCGCCACCACCCATAACGCCACCACCAAGCGCCCAAATCGGTGCATCGGAGCTTCTCCCTCTCTGCTGGCTATTTCTGCGCGGAGTGGTTATACGCGGCAGGCGTGGGTTTGTCAAACCGGCGTGAATTTGCGAGGGCTTCGCCCCCGCGCCCCCGATGGGGCAGCGTCCCGTTAAAACAAAAAGGGGCGCAACGCACGTTGTGCCCCTCGCCGTTCGTACTCGTGCGGCGCGCTTAGGCGTCTTCGCTCGTTTCCTCTTCCGGCGGCGCGGTCTCCGCATCCTCGGCGGGCGCGTCGGACGCTTTTTGCCCCTCCATGCCGGGGAGCTGTTGCAACGCTTCCACCAGGTTGATGCCGGTCAGCGCCTCCACCAGCGCGGGCACCTGCGCGATCACGGTTGCCACGTCTGCGCTCACTTTGGAAGCGCCCGTGCCAGCCGAACCGTCCCCGCCGTTGCTGATGACGACGATGCTTTCGGCTTGCGCCAGCGGCTCGGCGATGGCCGTTGCCACTTGCGGCAGCGCCTCGATCAATTGCTCGATGATGGCAGCCTGGTTGTAAAGTTTCCAAGCGGCGGCCTTCTTTTCCATCGCCTCGGCTTCCGCCAAGCCTTGCGCACGGATGGCGTCACCTTCGGCCTCACCCTTCACGCGGATAGCAGCGGCCTCACCTTCGGCCTCGGCTTCCAACTCGTATTTCTTGGCGTTCGCCAGCGTCTGGATGCGGTACTGTTCGGCCTCGGCGGGCTTGCGCACGGTGGCTTCCAGCTCCTTTTCCTTGCGCAGCGCTTCTTGCTCTTGCACCTCGATGCGCTTACGCCGCTCGACGATCTCCACTTCCACTTCTTCCGCGC
>CAZZNC010000301.1:900-4134 GCA_964655405.1 uncultured Anaerolineaceae bacterium
GGTAGAGGATTTTTTCTTGCAACATCCCCGCCAACTCGGCTTCCTTTTGCCGCGAGGCGACCTCTTTGTCGTACTCGGCCTTGCGCAAGTGGAAATCACGCTCGGCCTCGGCTTCTTTGGTTGCGGCTTCTTGTTCCGCGATGGTCGCGTCACGCTTCACTTCCGCCACACGCGGACGCCCCAGCGCGTCGAGGTAGCCTTCTTTGTCCCGCACGTCCTTAATCACAAACGTGTCGATGCCCAAGCCCATATTCGCCAGGTCACCGGCGGAAACGTCTTGCACGAGCTGCGCGAACTTGTCCCGCTCGCGGTAAATTTCCTCGACGGTCATGCTGCCCACGATGGCGCGCAAATGCCCTGCAAGCGTTTCGTGCGCCACGTTGATAATTTCCGCGCGCGACTTGGAAAGGAAACGCTCTGCCGCCGTGCGGATCGAAACGTCGTCGCTGGCAACTTTGATCTGGGCGACGCCTTCCAATGTCACGGGAACGCCCATGCGCGTATACACGTCCTCGGTGGTGACCTCGATGGTCATAATTTCCAACGAGAGCGTGTCCACCCGCTCCAAGATCGGCCAGATGAAAGCACGTCCACCCTTCACGATGCGGTACGGCTCGACCTCGCCGGTTTTGGCGTTGCGTGTTTCTCGACCGGAGATCACCAACACTTGGTTCGGGCCTACTTTTTGCACGCGGCTGGCATAAACGGCCACCAGCGTCAACATGACGAACAAGAACAAGAGTATGGCAACTGCACCGATAGTCATAGATGAATCCTTTCTAACGTCGAGAACCCCTCAACGGTCAAGTTTACTGACATACGCCACACCACCCACCAACCGATCAATGCGCACAGGCGTTCCGCGCGCAATGGCACACACATCTTCTGATGCGCGCGCCGGATAGGTCATGCGGCTGCCTTCCGCCACCAATGCGATCTGTCCCACCCCGCCGTCAGGGATCGGCACGGTGATTTCGCCCACCTGCCCGATTAACGTCGTGCGGTGAACTTCGCTGCTGACGGTCGGAGAGAGAATATAGAGGAAAAAGAGCTGTCCCGCTACGCCGAAAACCACGCCGCCCAGCAATGCGCTCATCAAGCTGGCGAGCGTTCCCGCGCCGAAAAGTGTCGCGGAAACCAAGCCGAACGCGCCAAACGACGAAACGAAACTGGCAATCGCCAACATGCTGACATCGGTGGCCTCGTCCGAACCGTCGTGATCCACATGGCCGACATGCCCCGCATGGCCGATGTGCGCCGCGTGCCCCAGTTCCATGTGGCCGACGTGCACGTCCACCGCGTGCCCTCCCACGTCCAGATCACCGAGCGCCTCTGCCACGCCGTGAAAGAACAGCAAAAACGCCGCGTAAACCACCCCCAACGCCAGCGCCACGCCGTAAACGACATGCAGCGGATTTTCGCTAAAGAAATCGCTCACCGTGCTGGCAAGCACCCCAGACATAACCGCACCTCTTCGCCGCTTCAGAACAACGAGCACAAACGCATATATGCTGATTATAGATGAAAGTTTCCCTAAGAACAATAGAGACATTCCCACATATGGGAGCAGCGTCTCGCAAATCTTGGCAGGCGAGCCACGCCCTCGCCGCACCCTACTGGTGTTGATTTTTGCAAAACATCACCTCCCCTAAGTTATACTGGAGCAGAAAACACACAGCAAGTGCACGCTGCACGCTGAAAGGACGCTTGAGCATGACTCCGATCACACTGGAAGACATCCGGGACCGCGCAGACGTTACCGTTTTTGCACGCGGGGAAAGGTACTACCACAACGGCGCGATCTCCGACACCTTCCGCGACGAGCGCACGTTGGTCGGCAAATGCCGAGGCTCCGGCCCCTATCCGTACACCGTCCAAGTCGAACTCGACGAAGATGGCAACATCCAAGAAACCTACTGCACCTGCCCTTACGATTGGGGCGGGGACTGTAAACACATCGTCGCGCTGCTACTCACCTATCACCACCATCCCGAACAGTTTCCGGAAATCATCGGCCCATCCTCGAAAAACAGCACACAAGTTCCGCTAACCGCGCGCAGCAAGGAACAGTTGATCGAACTCATTCGGGAAATGGTGAGACGCCATCCGGATTTGAAAGAATTGCTCAACCGCCCCGTGCCCAACCCGCAACAGATCGGCCAGCCGGTGGATCTCGCCCCCATTCGCCGCGAACTGCGCCGCGCCCTGCAAATAGCCGCCGAAGAATGGCTCAGCCACACCGCCTCAAACGCCATTGCGTCGGTGATGCGCAACGCACAGCAATTCGCACAGATCGGAGACTGGCGCAACGCCTGCCGCATCTATCGCGTCGTGATCGAAGAGCTGCTCAACGATGATAGGGTGCTTTGGGAGGACTCAGGCGACCTTATCGAATCGCTCCAGGAAGCCGAAAAAGCGCTTGCCGAATGCCTGGACCACCCCGAGGTCACCCAGGACGAAACCGCCCGCCGCGAGGTGATCGATTGCCTGCTTGACGCGCTTATGTGGGGTTTGGACGAGGGTATCAGCTACGCCGAAGAAGACGAGGCCCTCACCAACATTCTTTTGCCCAACCTCCGACCGGAGGAACACGCCGCACTCCGCAAGCGCGTCGTAGAAGCGCAACAGGAAGCGGTGCAATTCTCTTACAGTGAGTACAAGGTCGAAGCCTACGAACGATTGCTGCTCCAGCTCGACGCTCTAGACAACGTGGACGACGAGATCGTGCTACAGCGCCTGCGCGAAAAAGGCCTCCACCATCTGGAGTTTGAAAAGCTATTGGCGTTGGAACGCTACGAGGAGGCCAGCGCCGTTGCCGAACGCATCACCGAACGCAGCGCACAACTGCGCGCGTGGTCGGCGCTTTCCAAAGCGGGGCACGACGAAGCCGCCATACGGCTCGCCCACAAAGTTTTCGTCCAAACCTACGATCCCTTGGTCGGCGAGTGGCTGGCGGAGCGCTACCGCGCGCGCGAAGAGCGTGAGGAGATCCTCCAGCATTACATGCGCTGGATGGAAGCGTCACCAAACACAAACATTTACCCACCGCTCAAGGAAGCCGCCCAGGCCGTAGGGAAATGGGAACAGGTGCGTCCGCAACTCATCCGCCAATTGGAGCAAGCGGAGGAATTCGGCACACTCGCCAAGCTCTACCTGGACGAGGAGGAATGGGACAAAGCGTGGGAGGTAGTGGAGCGGGCGCGCGAGGTTTACATGGATTGGGACGTTGAGGCG
>CAZZNC010000302.1:0-4115 GCA_964655405.1 uncultured Anaerolineaceae bacterium
AAACCAACTTCAGCAGCTTGGTCGATTGCATTGCGCACCGCGTCCATATCGCCCAGCAGCTCACCGAAGCGATCCCAAGCTTGCTGCGCGCGTTGGCTGAGCACCACGCCTTGATGTTCCAACATGCGCCCCATGCGTTCCACCTGCGGCACGACCTTCTCGAATTCGAGCGTCACGGGCGGCCTCCCTGCTGTTTCCATGTTCGTTAGCGCCAGTGTAGTACGCATGTTCGGGCATGTCAAATGAGGGGAAATGGCCGCAGCGCATCCTGAGCAGTTGAAATAGAAAAAGACGCGAATCCGAACGTCCCTCGTGGTGCCGATGCCGGCAGACCCCAGGCCATAGGAATAACCCTGGTCAAGCCTGGTGCTTTCCGTTAAAATACCGATCCCGTCCGGCATTCGTTTTGCACGGACTATGAATAGTGCACGAAGAATGCTCTTTGCTCCACGCATTGAGCCTACCAGACGGTGCATAGCTCACCAACTCACGTTTGCGCGGGGAGTCGCGTTTGGGCTGTAAGGTTTCCCGTAACCGTAGCCCAACGCCATGCTTTGTAGTGGCTGCCAGCGATCGCGTGAGTTGAGGCTGTATGAGCAATGTTTCAGCATGGCAAGAAGCGCTTCCCCAACGAAACTGGGCGTGCCCATAGGCGGAGGGGAAGGACAAGACGGTTCGTTTGGCGAAGTGTGCAAGAAAGGAGGCAGGGCGGCTTCCTCGTCATCTTTACCGATGGCAAGTCTCCGCCGCCCAGGTGCTATGGCTCGTATCGAGGGCGTAGATCTCCCACGTAACAAGCGCATTGAAGTTGCGCTCACCTACATTTATGGGATCGGTCGCACCCGTAGCCGGCAGATTTTGGACAAGATGGGCGTGAATCCTGATACGCGCGTCAAAGACTTGAGCGAAGACGATGTCCAAAAGCTGCGCGAAGGGGTCGGCCATTTCCGCGTGGAAGGTGAGCTGCGCCGCGAGGTGCAGATGAACATCAAGCGCTTGATCGAAATCGGTAGCTATCGCGGTTTGCGGCATCGGCGCAATTTGCCGGTGCATGGCCAACGTACTCGCACCAATGGCCGCACCCGTCGCGGTCCCCGTAAGACGGTGGCCGGACGCGGTCGGCGTCGGGGTGCCAAGAAGAAATAACCCGACGGCTGATCTTAGCCGTGCGCACATGCGCCGGAAGCTCTTTGGGGCTTCTGGAAAGTTGCGGCGGCTTTCAGGCGTTTGCGGCAATCGCTGGTAGGTAGGGATCGAGGAGAGAGCAAGAAACGATGGGACGGAGTCGGAGAGGACCGCGACGCGGTTCGCGTAAGGTCAAGAAGAATATCCCTTATGGGCAGGCGCATGTCCATGCCACGTTCAACAACACGATTGTCACGATGAGCGATCAGCAGGGCAACGTGGTAGCATGGGCCAGCGCGGGCACGGTCGGCTTCAAGGGCAGCCGCAAAAGCACGCCCTATGCGGCGCGTTTGGTTGCGCAGCAAGCCGCCGAGAACGCCAAAGAACACGGGATGCAGGAAGTTGACGTTTTCGTCAAGGGGCCGGGGCCGGGTCGTGAAGCGGCCATCCGCGCCATCCAGGCCAGCGGGCTAAAGGTGCGCTCCATCACGGATGTGACGCCTGTTCCGCATAACGGAGTGCGTCCCCCCAAGAAACGTCGTGTCTAGTTCGTTCGTGTCGTCGGTGGTGTGTTGAAGCACCGTCGGCGTGTTGTTTGTTGTTTTTCAATTGACGAGTGGTGTAAACACACTTGTCCTAGTGTGGAGGAAGCCAAGACCCAATGGCACGTTACACAGGTCCTGTTTGCAAACTGTGCCGTCGCGAAGGCGAAAAGCTCTATCTGAAGGGCGCACGGTGTCTCTCTCCGAAGTGCTCGTTCGAGCACCGCAGCTACCCCCCCGGCCAACATGGGCGCGACGCCCAATTCCGGCGCGGGCGTAACTCCGATTACGCGCTCCAGTTGCGCGAAAAACAAAAGGCGCGCCGCGTTTACGGCGTGCTAGAACGCCAATTCCGGCGTTATTTCCGTGAAGCACTGCGACGCCCCGGGCTGACCGGCTCCAACTTGCTTTCGATTCTCGAAAGCCGTTTGGACAACGTTGTCTATCGCCTGGGATGGGCAGAGTCGCGCAACCACGCGCGCCAACTTGTGCAGCACGGACATATTGTCGTCAACGGTCGCCGCACCAACATTCCGTCGTACCTGGTACGCCCGGGGGACGTGATCACTGTGCGCGAAGGCAGCTTGAAGCGCCCCTACTTCCAGGAATTGCGCGCCCACATCCAGGATCGCCCACCGGCGCCGGAGTGGCTGTCGTTCGATGCTGCGGCGATGAAAGGCGTGGTTGAGCGAATGCCCGAACGCCGCGACGTTGACATCCCACTGAACGAACAACTGATTGTGGAATACTACTCCCGCTAATGGTGGGGGGATGGAAGTTCGCAAGCAGTTGGTGGCCCAGCGATTTTAAGGAGGGGGCGTGATTACCAATAACATGGTATTGCCCAAAGTTGAAGGGGATGCCATTTCTCAGAAGTACGGGCGCTTTATCATCAGCCCACTAGAACAGGGATATGGGATCACGGTTGGGAACGCGCTGCGGCGCGTGCTACTCTCGTCCCTCCCTGGCGCGGCGGTGACTTCGTTCCGTGTTTCCGGGGTGCATCACGAATTTTCGGCGATTCCGTATGTCAAAGAAGACATGACGCAGCTCATCTTGCAAATCAAGCAGTTGCGGCTCAAGCTCTACGATACGGAATCTGCCCGCTTGCGCTTGGAAGTGCGCGGCGAAGGCACAGTCACCGCTGCCGACATCATCTGTCCGGCAGAGGTGGAAATCCTCAACCCCGACCTGTACCTTTTCACCGCCGACGCGCCCGATACGCAGCTCGAAATCGAGTTCACTGTCAAAGGCGGGCGCGGTTTTTCACCGGCAGAAGAACGCGGACGGCTGCCCATCGGTGAGTTGCCGATTGATGCCATCTATAGCCCTATCCGCCGTGTCAACTACGACGTGGAACGGGCACGTGTCGGTCAGCGCACCAATTACGACAAGCTGATCTTGGAAATCTGGACCGATGGCACGATCCGACCCGAGGAAGCCATGAGCCAGTCGGCGGAGATCTTGATCCGCCATCTGGTGATCATTGCCGGAGTCACGGAAGATTCACTCTTGCCGCCGATGGAAGAAGAAGTCGAGCCGGACCCGAACGCCTTGCCGCCAGAAACTTACGAAACGCCCATCGAAGCGCTGGATTTGAGCGTGCGTGTTTTCAACTCGCTCAAACGCACAGGCATTACCAACGTGGGTGAGGTTTTGGAAATGCTGGAGCGTGGGCCGGAAGCGATGCTGGCGATCCGCAACTTCGGTGAAAAGTCGCTTGACGAGTTGATCACGCGGCTGAAGGAAAAGAACTTCCTTTCCGAAGAACACGACATCTACGCCGGCAACAGCGGCAGCTAGAAACGATGCAAACGACGAGGTATCAATCGTTATGAGGCACAGAGTAGCTGGCAAACACTTGGGGCGAGACCTCGACCAGCGCAAGGCGCTGCGTCGCAACTTGATCAACGCCCTGTTTCAGCATGAACGCATCAAGACGACCGAGGCCAAAGCGCGCTTCATCCGCGCCGAAGCCGAAAAGATGATCACCATTGCCAAACGCGCGCTCGCCACCGGCGACAACGCGCGCCAGGTGCACGCACGGCGGGTGCTTTTGGCACGGCTGAACAACAAAGAGATCGTGGCGAAGGTGTTCAACGAACTGGCCCCGCGTTACGAAGAGCGGGCCGGAGGTTACACGCGCACCTACAAGCTCGGGATGCGCAAAGGGGACGCCGCGCGGATGGCACTCATCGAGCTGGTAGACCGCGAGGAATAGTCACGGGCACATGGCCGGTGCGGAACGCCTGCCGTCAAGTCAACGCTACCGCGGGCTGGTGGCCTACGAAGGTACGGACTTCTGCGGTTTCCAGCGGCAAGCAGGCGAAACGCCCACCGTGCAAGGGGCACTCGAGCGTGTCTTGAGTGACGTCACGCGCCAGGCGGTCAACGTGCAGGGCGCAGGGCGCACCGACAGCGGCGTTCATGCCAGAGGGCAGGTCATTG
>CAZZNC010000303.1:0-4114 GCA_964655405.1 uncultured Anaerolineaceae bacterium
GAGCCAAGAGCTGGGCCACGACCATATTTACATCACAGACGAGCGCGTCTCGCCGACCAGCAGCTTCAAGGATCGACAAGGCACGTTTGTCGTTTCCTACTTTGCCCAGCGCGGTATCAAAGAGTTCGTGATGGCTTCCACTGGCAACAAAGCGGCAGCCTACGCGGCTTTTTGTGCACGAGCGGGCATCCGTTTGTGGATTTTCCTCACCAGCAGTGTACCGTCTGAAAAATTGCGCGAACTGGCGCTTTACGGCGCGGAAGTGGTGAAGATCGCCGGCACGTATGACCAAGCCAAGCAAGTCGCCAAAGACTTTGCCGCGCGCCGCCACCTGTTTTACGACACCGGCACACAATTTTTGCCTGCGCGTGAAGCGTTCAAGACGCTGGCCTATGAAGTCGCCGAACAACTGGCACGCACACAACCGACCGAAAACGGCCAATGGCGCGCGCCGGACTGGTACGTGCAAGCCGTCAGCGGTGGGATCGGGCTTTTGGGAGCGTGGCGCGGCTTTCAGGAACTCAAGGAAATGGGACTGATCGACAAGCTGCCCAAGCTGGCCGTCGTGCAAGTGGAAGGCTGCGCGCCAATGGTGACCGCTTGGCGCTTCAAGCAAGAGAAAGCCGAGCCGGTTGTACCGCACACACGCATTGCGGTTTTGGCAACGGGCGACCCGGGCCAGTCCTACACACGGCTGCGCGCCGCTTGCCAGGAAAATGGCGGGACGATGATCTCCGCTTCGGACGGCGAGGCTTTCCGTGCCATGCGGCGGATGGCGCGCGTGGAAGGTTACAGCATGGAGCCGGCAGCCGCCGTTGCCTTTGCCGGACTGGAAAAGCTGATCCGCGACGGTGTGATCGGCAAAGACGAAACGGTCGTCGTGAACTGCTCCGGCCACACCTTCCCCGCCGAAAAGCATATCTTGGAAGATCAGTACGTGCTGGATTTGGAGTTCAACAAGGAAAGCGAAAAAACCGAATCGGGCGAACGTACCCAGCCGGAAGAAGGTCTCAGCGCCGCCTTTGAGCGCCTGGAAGAGCAAGTGACGACCGTCGTGGTCATTGACGACAATCCCCAAGACAGCCGTTTGATTCGGCGCTTGTTGCAGGCACACAAAAACTATCGTATCTTCGAGATCAACAACCCGTTGGACGGGCTGGACGTCGTGCGACAGCGTAAACCGGACTTGGTCGTGCTCGACCTGACCATGCCGGAAATGGACGGCTTCACGCTGTTGGAATCGCTGAAGAAAGACCCTGCCGTCGCCAAGATTCCGGTCGTGGTCGTTTCGGCCAAGACTTTAACCCCCAACGACCGCGCGCGGCTGGAAAAATACGCCGAGTCGTTGTGGCAAAAAGGCGCCTTTAGCACGCGCGAGTTGGTGGCGCATGTGGTCGAAACATTGGGCGGTGATTTGGACGAGACGCCCAAAGAACTCACCGAAGCCAGCAAAGGTACCGTGGCGACCACACCTAAAGAGACCATTCCCAAGGCCCCACCGTCGCCCGCAGTCGGCGAAAAACGCCCGATTGTGGTCATTGACGACGAACGCCGCGACGCACGCTTGATTCGGCGCTTGTTGGAAGCAACAGGGCGCTACACCGTGCACGAAGCCTTTGACGGAGAATCGGGACTCAAGCTGGTGGCGCGTGTCAAACCAGCATTGATCGTGTTGGATCTGCTGCTGCCGGATATGAGCGGAGAAGCTGTGTTGGAACGGCTGAAGCAAAATCCGGAAACGCGCGATATTCCTGTGGTAGTGTTGACGGCCAAGGACATCCGCGCAGCCGAACGGGAAAAACTGCTCGGCAAGATCATTTCGCTTTTTGAAAAGGCCAGCCTCGACCGGCAGGCCCTGGTTGATTACGTCAACGAAACGTTGAGCAACGACTGATTAGTGTGGCAAACAACGCACACAGAAGCGGGCATCGTAGCATGGCACTCATCCTGGTAATTGACGACGATTCACAATTCGTGCGCCTGGTCCAAAAGGTGTTAGAACCGCACGGGCACCAAGTGCTTGTTGCCAATTCGGCACTTTCCGGGCTACGCCTAGCCAGAGACCAAGGCGTGCAATTGGTATTGCTGGACATCAATTTACCCGACCTGGACGGTCAAACAGTGGCAGCGATCTTGCACCCGGGCATGAAAGGACGCAACGTCCCTATCATTGCCGTTTCAGCGCAAGACGACGATGCGACCCAACATTCGGTGATGTCCCTCGGCTGCTCTGCGTTCATCGCCAAGCCGCTGGACACGCGCCAATTTCCTACCCAGATTGAGGCCCTTTTACACCCGACCACCTCATAGGGGCTGTGAACGACGTTTGGGGAGAGTGCTATGGCTTTTCGTATCTTGTATGTTGAGGACAACTTTCAGAACAAACGCCTGGTGCGTAAGATGTTGGCCGCACGCGGGTATGATGTCATCGAAGCCGAAGACGGGCTGACCGGCGTGGAAATGGCTATCCACGAGCATCCCGATTTGATCCTCATGGACATCAGCTTGCCGGGCATTGACGGGATCGAAGCAACGCAGCGCATCAAGACCTTTGAAAATACGCAGCATATTCCGGTAATCGCGCTCACGGCCAACGCGATGCGTGGGGACAGAGAACGCTTTTTGGCTGCCGGCTGTGACGACTATCTTTCCAAGCCTATCAGCATGAGCGAACTGCTGGAGATGCTCCACAAGCACCTGGACAACAACAAGGCTTAGTTTCCACGCCTGAACATTGCCGAATTTCCCGTGTTTTTCTGCAAAGCCTCTATCTGCGCCGCCAAATTTACTTAAGCGGCGCAGCGTGTTTCAGCAAACCATGCTATGATACAAGTAGAAGTGCCGGTTGGGGGAGCGGGGCTTAACAAGAGGTGTCGTCAGGAGAACGGGTAGCTATGACCAGGAACACATTATTTCGACTGGGCCTCATTCTCTCGTTAGGAACGCTAATCATCGGGGGGGTGTGGGGTCTGCACCCTCCAACTAGCCAGGCCCAAGGGCCAGCGTGGACAACGTCCGTTTTCAACAACCGTGACCTGGTCGGGTCACCGGTCTGGTCGGGCATCTCTTCGACGGTAAATTATACGTGGGGAGCAGGCCCGCCAGTGATCAACGGCACACCAACCGGCGCGCCTTCTGACAATTTTTCGGTGCGCTTCACCACCTCCGCCTTCTTCACAGCAGGGAAATACCGCTTCACCGTACAGGTGGACGACGGGGCACGGCTCTATGTGGACGGGCTGCTGCTGATCAATGCTTGGACAAGCGGAGCCGGATTGCAAACCCACCAAGCCGACTACAACTTCCCGACCGACGGCAACCACACGATCATTGTTGAGATGTTCGACGCAGTGGGAGACGCAACGATCATCGCTACGTGGGCGGTTGCGATAGGCGATCTGCCAACGGCCACCCCTTCCTACACCGGCGCGCCCTGGTATGGGGAATTTTTCAACGGGCTGGATTTGGCCGGTGCGCCGATTTTCGTCACAACATACCCGCCCAGCGGCCTCAACCAAAATTGGGGCAAAAACAGTCCGGGCGGCACCGTGCCCGTTGACAACTTTTCGGCGCGCTTCGTGCGCACACTCAACGTGCCTTCGGACTTGCCGGCAGGAACTTACACGTTTTACGCACGGGCCGACGACAATTTCCGCTTTATCATTGACGCCACCACCATCTTCGACTATTGGGACACCTTCGCCAACGGGGAGCTATACAGCACCCAGGTGACGCTGCTCAACGGGCCGCACACATTGCGCTTTGAGTACCGCGAGCGTGAAGTCGACGCCTTGCTCTTTTTGACCTGGGACCCGCCCAACGCTCAAGACCCGGTGCTGTTGCCAGACGGGAGCACAACCAGCGGAGGCGGCAGTGGCGGTGCAGCAACAGGCATCACGGCCACCGTGAACGTTTATTCGCTGAACTTCCGCGCCGCGCCCAGCACAGAAGCGCAAGTGCTGCGCAAACTCAACAAGGGCAGCAGCTACCCCGCCACCGGTCGCACCGGCGATAATTTGTGGGTGCAGCTCAACGTGGAAAATACTAGCGGCTGGGTTTACGCTCAATACGTGACGCTGAGCGGAGACATCAACACGCTGCCGGTCGTAGGCAC
>CAZZNC010000304.1:0-4106 GCA_964655405.1 uncultured Anaerolineaceae bacterium
CGTCGCCCGCCGACGCGCCACGTTGCGGCGGTCGGCGACCTCGCGCGCGCCGCTCACCGCGCGCGTGCATCTCCGATCACACGCGCGGGCACGCCGGCCACGATTGCGTAATCCGGCACATCGTGTGTCACCACCGCGCCCGCCCCGACCAACGCCCCTACCCCAATTGTCACGCCGGCGAGCACGGTAGCATGGCTGCCGATGGATGCCCCACGCTGCACGTGCGTCGGCAGCAGCGTCCAATCTTCGGCGTGCTGCAAAGTTCCGTCCGGCGTGGTGGCGCGCGGATAGCGGTCGTTGGTGAACATGACGCCGTGTCCCACGAAAACCGCGTCCTCCAGCGTCACGCCCTGGCAGATGAAGGTATGCGAGGAAATTTTGCAGCGCGCGCCGACTTTCACGCCGCGCTGAATTTCTACGAACGGGCCGATTTGTGTCTGGTCGCCGATGGTGCAGCCGTACAGGTTCACCAGTTGCGGCCAGAAGATGCGCACGTTTGCGCCGAGCTGCACATCTTGAGCGATTGGCATAAGACATCCTCGAATGCTTAGGGAGATAGGGGAAATTTCACGGGCAATCGTTGCCCTGCTAGGATATAATCACCTACGAATCAGGCCAGTTACGCCGCAAGGCCAGAGACGACGTTATGAAACACAAAGACCGCCAAACTATCCTTGATCCGCGCGATCTCACCGGCACGCTGCATCAGCTAACCGTGCTTTACGATCTGGACGACGAGGCACAGCAAGCCTTGCGCAGCATCGTGGCGATGTATCCGCGCGCGGTGTTGATGTACGTGGACGAGGCCACCGCGCTGCTTTACGAAGATTTGCCCCTGGCCGACAAGTTCACCTTCGATATCGAAACGGACGACTTGATCCTTTTTGCTCACGACCCGCCCACGCTCATCGACGCTACGGTCGAAATGACGATGTACCTGGTGGGTTTCACGACCAAGATGGGCCATGACGAACCTTGGATCACCGAGTTTACGGCGGGCGCGTGGCGACCTATTCGCAAGCGTATCAAGCGCCATTTGGGGCTGCCCGTTGTGGAACGTCCCCAGGGCGTTGTGGGGTTGCCGCCCAGCCCCGACCATGCCCCTACCGACGACCCTTACCCATTTCGCACGCTGGTTGCCCATTATGACCAAGTGTCGTTTCGGCAAATGGTTGCTCTGGCGGCGCGTGACGATCTGGCCGTGTATTTTCCGCAAGAGACGCACCCCAAAGTCCGCGCTGTATATTTGCACACACGCCGCGCCATACGGGATATAACGCGCGGGGTGGAGCTGCGGGACTATCGTGTTTTCAATACGCGGCTGCTGGAAGCGTTGCACCGCTTGGAAGAGATCTTCGCGCCGGCGGAATTGGGCTTGCCGGACTGGCTCACGCGCATCATGCCCCGCACGTCCGAACCTTCCACGTCCGGCGCGCCGGCAGAGGCCGACGCCCCTTCTGCCGACGATCCTTTCGCCGCGTTTTTGGAACAGTTGCTCGACGAGCAAGACGCCCAAGACCAGCCCGACGACAGCACCTCCGACGAGGCGTGAGCCAAGCGGCTGTTATTCGGTGTCGGCAGGTTGGAGCACGTCGCGGCGTAACACGTCCAGCGTTTGCAGCGTTACCAAGTTGCGCAGCGGGTGGCCGGTGCGCAAATTCTCCGTGCTGCGGAAGTCTCCGGCGCGCGTCAGCGGCCCGTTGAGGTGGAAACCGTCCTCTTCGGTTACGCCATGGTCGGGCAGCGGCTCTAGCGCACGCCACAAATTGATCAGCGGCACGTCTTCGTCCAGCGCCACGCGCACGACAATTTGATTGAAAAGCAATGAGCGTTCGGGGTGGGCCAGGTTGCGCGGAAACGTGCTCAGTACCGGAATGACACCCGCTTCGGCGGTGGTCGCCACCACACGGCGCAAGCCTGCGTCGAACTGTTGCGGGGTGAGCACGAGCATGTCATTGGTGCCAAACATGATCACGGCCACGCTGGGGTTGCTCAGCCGGTATTCGCACGCAAGGGGCGTTTCTCCGGCTTCGCACACCTGCGCGTCTGCCCAAAGCGGATCGAGTACCCCGTAAACGTTCAAGCCGTTGGCGGCGGCGCGTGAACGTTGCGCAAAGGCCGCTTGGAAAAAGTCCACGGTGGGCTGCAAGTCCGCGTAATCCCCCAAATCGTACTGATCCTCGCCGAATGGATAGAGGAAAACCCAGGCCGCCGAGTTGCAGTCCCCCACCTTGCTCAATCTATCCAGCGCACGGCCCAACGCTTGCCCGCGTTGGAAAATTGCATAGGTGCGGGCGGTGGGTTGCGGCACGATGGGATAGGCTTCAAGGTCGAGGTTTTGGGCGCGCTCGGTGATCTGGGTGGCGTTCGGCGTGGGCGTGGACGAGTCTTGGGCGCGGACGGGCAAGCTCGCTATGAGCGCAACGGTGCCCAGCAGCAAAGTCAGCGTGGCGTAAAACAGGGAATGGGGTGCGCTTGGTTTCATAGAGGACTGGTGGGTGTGGTAGGGGGCGGCACAGCGCCGCCCCTCTGTCGCGGATGGGGCTAATGCATCGCGCCGCGCCAGACATTGTCCAGCGTTTGCAGCGTAACCAGGTTGCGTATGTTGTAGCCGTAGTTCATGTACGGGGCGGCAAAGATGCAGGACTTGCCGTAAGGTGGCTAGCTGAGGTGGCAGCCGTCCGCTTCCAGGCCGTGATTGGGCGATTGTTCCAGCGCCAGCCACAAATTGATCAGCGGGATGTCGTAATCCAACGCGATGCGCACCACGATTTGGTTGTAAAGGATGGTGCGGTTCCAAAAGTTCATGTTGCCCGGAAAAGTGCTCAGGATCGGGATCACGCCTGCGTCAATGCTTTCTTGCACGATGTGGCGCATGTAAAAATCGAATTCGGCAGGGGCCATCACCAGCAGATCGCTTGTGCCGAACATGATCACAATGACGCTGGGTTTGTGGATGCGGAATTCGCACAACAAGGGGGATTCCCCCTGTTGGCAAACGTTGGGGTTGGCCCATTCCGGCGCCAGCACCGAATTGGCGTTGAAGCCGTTGTGGTCGGCCTGGCTATCGTAAGCGAAGGACTCGCCAAACTGGTTGACCACGCTCTGCAAATTGGTATACGCGCCCAGGTTGTACTGTCCCCAGGAAAGTTGTTGGAGAAAATACCAATGTTGTGAAGAACAGTCCCCCGCTTTGGTGAGCACATGCGGGTTGTTGCCCTGCGCGCGCCCTTCCCAAAAAATGGCGCGGGCGCGGGCAGTGGCGTGGCCCACCACCGGATAGGCGGTGAGGTCTATGCCCTCCACGCTGGCGAGATCGAGGCCACCCAAGTTGATGCCATCATAAGAATTGTTTGTGCCCACGACAGGTGCCGCCCCGGGCACGTCTAAAATTTCGTTGCTGAGCGGCAAACTGGCCGGCGCGACGACAAAGCGCAAATAGAGGCTTGCCAGCCAACCGCGCGCTGTGCTGTCTTCGGTGTGCACCAACACCCACGAACTATCGGCATTGCGTCCTTCCAACACCAAGCCGGTGTTGCCCGCAATTTGACCTAACGAGGGGTAATTTTTCCCCGGACCGCTGCGCACGTTCATTTGGTAATTGGTGTACGCTCCCACGCCGCCGGACGGGGCAGCTTGTGCGGGGGGGGCGGCTTCGGCGGGGGAACTTTCCGGCGCGGCGGGTGCGTTGACCACTTCGCTGCTGACCGGCAGACGCACGGCAGCGTATCCGGACGGATAGCTTAGGTAGAGGCTGGCGACCCAGCCGCGCGCGCTGTTGTCTAAGGTGTGCCCCAGCACCCAGGACGTGTCTTCGTTGCGTGCTTCCAACACCAACGGCGTGCCTGCGGGCAGCACGGTAACGACCGCGTAAGTTGTTCCTGCCCCCGCGCGCAGATTGAGCTGGTAGCTGGTGGTGGGATTGCTGCCGTCTTGGGCGTGCGTGAGCGGCAGCCCCACCGCCAACACGCTCACGACCAGTAGGATGATACTGATACGGCGGGCAAAATATGGTGTGTTCATGGCGTATATCTCCTCACGGCGGGGCGATTGCTCCCTGTCCTTTTGGCAATTTTTTTCAGGCGGCGTTGCGTCCGCGTGGTTCG
>CAZZNC010000305.1:0-4068 GCA_964655405.1 uncultured Anaerolineaceae bacterium
TGTGGGCAATCTTGGCGCTGACGGGGTTGGGGCAGATGCTGCTGGCGTACTTGCGCGCCGACCCCGCGCCGACGTTGCTGGGCCACCGCGCGGATCAAGCTTACGACGCGGGGCTGTGTTTGCTTGCCAGCGCCTGGGGCGGCATACTTTGGTTGCGGGCGCAGCGTGCAAACACGGAGAACACGGCAAACAACACGAAGGACGGTCGGTGATGAAACTTACCATTGGGCTGGCACAGATCGCGCCCAAGCTCGGAGACGTACAAAGCAATTTGGCGCGCCACCTGGAGTTGGTAACCGAGGCTGCCGCACAGGGCGTGCAACTGTTGCTCTTTCCCGAGCTTTCGCTCACTGGTTACAATTTGCAGGATTTGGTGCATGAAGTGGCGCTGCCAGCTCAGCCGGACAACCCCGTTTTTGCGCGGCTGCTTGCCGCCAGCGCCCAGCACGCAATGGATATCACAGTTGGCTTTGTGGCGGAAGACCGCCGCCACCGCTTTTACATCGCCCAAGCATACCTCAGCGGGGGGCAGGTGCTGCATGTGCACCACAAAGTCTACTTGCCCACCTACGGGCTTTTCGACGAGGGGCGCTATTTTGCTTGGGGGGACACTGTGCGCGCCTTCGATACCCGTTTCGGGCGGGTGGGCATGTTGATCTGCGAGGACTTTTGGCACGCTTCCCCGCCCTATCTGCTCTGGTTGGACGGCGCGGACATGCTGCTTTTGCACAGCGCCAGCCCGGGGCGCGGATTGGACGAAGGGCCGGTGCTCAGCAGCGCGCGCTGGGTGGAGCTGGTCAATCGCGCCTACGCCAGTTTGTTCACCGACTACGTGATCCATTGCAACCGCGTGGGTTTCGAGGACGGGCTGAACTTCTGGGGTGGCAGCTCAGTGGCCGACCCGAACGGGGAATTCGTGCTGCACGCGCCTTACTACGACGAGGCGCTTTCCGTGCACACCATAGACCTCAACCAATTGCACCGCACACGTAGCCGCTTGCCGCTCTTGCGCGACGAACGTACCGCACTGATCGGTCGTGAGCTGGCTCGCATCCTGGGAAGAAACGCACAGGGCAACCGCTAGGCGTTGGAAAGAGAGGGGAAACGCCATGCTCGGCACGACCAATCTCAAGGTTTTGATCTTGGAAACGGACTTTTATGCACGCCAGGCCATCAACAGCTATTTGGCGTGGGATCGCCGCACGCGCGTTGTACATTTGGCCGACACGTTGGAATCCGTGCGGCACTACGTCGCTTCGGTGCCCCAAGCCGAGTGGCCGGACGTGGTGTTGTTGGACGCGCAGGCTGCCGACACGCCGCAAGCGTTGGCTGGATTGGTGTTGCTGATCGAGAACACCATCCCGGACGTGATGACACTGGTACTAGATCGTGAAGTGAATTTGAACACGTTGCGCGCCGTGGAAAAAGCGCGCGTCAATGGCTATCTGTTACGCAACGAACTGCGCTATCGTGTGGCCTCGGCCATTTGCTGGGCACAGAATCACGATTTTGTGGTCACCAAGGGCGTCAAAGCCGCGTTGCAAGGTGAGTTCACAGGGCGACTCTTCCGCGCGGAAGTGATCCCCGAACGGCGCGAGTATCCCGAACTGACCAAGCGCGTGCGCCAGGCTTTGCATCTGTGCGTCGTGGAGGGCATGTCTGCCGAGTTGGCCGCCGACGAGATGGGCATCAGCGCTCACACCGTGCGCGGCTATGTCAAGGAAGGTTACCGCATCTTGGAAGCCTACGACGACACGCTGTACCCGCCCGACCTCAGCCCGCAAGAAAAAGCGTTTATGCGCATCACCGCGCTGCAAGAACACCATCGAGACACTGACTGAGCGCTTATGTCACGCACACCACACCACCGCACGTTGGAACGAACGCTGAGCACGCTGGCGCTGCTGATCGGTTCGGCACTGCCTATTGTGCTGTCTTGGATATTGATCGATTCAACGAACGACAACGCCGCGAAACAAAACCTCTTGAATCGCGTCCCCGACTACGGCGACTTGTCGGAAGACCCGTTGGACGTGCCCGCCGGCGCAACGACGCACACGGCGTACAGCTATCACGGCACGATACGGCTGATTGTCGAAGGGGCATGGGAAACAAACGGCGGCCTGTGTGATGCGCTGTATTGCTTTCCACCGAGCGGCGATGCATGGTGGCAGCCGGCGCTGGCGTTGGACGGGCAGGCGCTGGCTGAGGCGGCGGGTTGGGATGCGACCAACCGCCCCCCACCCGACCCGCAGGAGCACACCTACACCGCGCTGTACAACGTCGGCACGCGCTGGCGTCCTCTCACGCTGCGGAACATAGCAAGAACGGGCACATTGCGCGTGACCGTGCTGCAAGTGGAATAAAAAGTAAGAGCGCACAGAGGGGTTGCTCTGTGCGCCCGAAGGTTCTCCGCGGTGACGAACTGCGCATCGTGCCGAATCTCGAAGAGGGGTGCTAGGGTAACGCCGCTAGGAGGATTTAACCATGTCCTTCTGCCTGTTCATCACCATCACCGCGGTTCGCGTCGGTCTGTGCCGACGCTTGGAGAGTACAGCAAGCCGCTACACTTGCTTAGATGCACAAGCGCCCGCAGGGTTTCATCAAAATCTCTTGATGTACCACCCAGTAACCAGGTGTGCAGTGTGAACAGGTCGCCAACCGGTGCGCCATCCCGAAAAACCGGCAGTCGCGCGTAGGGCGCTTCCAGCGTGTACATCCCCACGACCAGCGTATAGCGCCCGGGGGGCAGTTCCGGCGGCAAGGTTACCCCGTGCGTGTCACGCACCGTTTCGCCGACGGCCCAAGCGTCGGTCGGGGCGCGGTTGCCCGCCGGTTCGCCGTCGTGTTGCGCCACCAGCGCGCCATCCGGCCCCAACACTTGCACGGTGACTTTGTAGCGCGCTTCCAGCGGCGCGTCGGTCGCCCAAAAGAGCGTCACGCCCAGCGCGTCCCCTGGCGCCGGATCGGCAGGGCGCAGCGCGTAGCCGGTGAGGCGGACGTGCTCGCCGAAGCGCACATCGAGCACAGCATCCGGCGTCTCCGGTGCGGGGCCGAGCACGGCGTACTGCGCCAGGCGCACATCGCCGTACCACCAGGAAGCGACCGGATAGGCCTCGGCATCCAGCGTTGCTTGCACCACGCGGCGCGGATCGCGCTCCTGCTCGCCCCAGAAAAGCACGAAAATGCGTCGGTGCGCCGCGATCACCTCGCGCACCTCGGCGCGCGTTTGCGCGTCGTCCCCGCCCAACCCACGCGGCAGTGGGTAGAGCGCGGCAGGGCCGCGATAGTAGTACGTGAAGACTTCGGCTTGGTTCGGCGCGTCCAAGATGATCGCGTCGGCGGGGGTGGCGTATGCTTCCAGGTAGGCGGCGATGGCGCGGTAGTCCGCGCGCGCGTAGGCCGGATCGGTGTAAAGGGCTTGCAGCGCGTTGGCCTGGCCGACCGCCACCAGAAACACGCTCACCACCGCCACCAGGCGCGCAATGTAGCGCCGTTCGCGTGGCGTCAGGCGGGGCAGATACGGCGCGTGCTCCCAAAGCCGCTCCGCTCCGCGCGCCATCAACAGCGCGGCGGCGATTTGCGCGGGCAGCAGAAATTTGAGGTTGGCTTCGCGGTACGCGCCGGAGGCGAAAAGTCCGGCGACCGTTGCGCCACCCCACAGCGCGAGCGCCCACGCGCACAGTGTGGCGGGGGCTTTGCCCCCGCGCCCCCAGCAGGGGACGTCGTCCCCTGCACCCCGCCGCAAGGCGCGTCCCGCGCCTTGCGGCCACAGCGCCACCGCAATCAGCAGCGCCGGCCAGAGTAAGCGCGCCCAGGAAACATCTCCCGCCGTGTTGCCGTAAGTGAGCCAGGTGGCGACCGTGTGCAGTTGGGGCAACAGATCGAACGGGACGCCGGTGCGCGGCCAGGCGCTGACCTGGCGCCAGGCCGTGGGCAGCCAGGGCGCGACGAGCGCCAGCGTCAGCACACCAGCAGCGGCGTACCCGCCCCAGACGCGCACCAATACGCTGGCAGGAACATGCGTTGGGCGGGCGCGCCGCCGTGCGCCATTCGGCGCACCACGCG
>CAZZNC010000306.1:0-4062 GCA_964655405.1 uncultured Anaerolineaceae bacterium
ACCAAGGGCCTCGGTCGGTTCGGAAACAGGCGGCGTGCCCACCATCGGCGTATCTTGGGCAGGCACGGCGGCCTGTGTGGCATCAGGAACGGTGGCGGTGGGATTGAGCACGGCAGGTGGATTGTCACCCGTTGCGCCCGTGCCGTTGGCCTCCGCAGTCGGCAATGGCGAAGGCGTCGGAGTGGGCAAAACGGCCCCCGCCGTATTGTCCGGAGCGACGGTGGATACAGCAGTATGGGAGGGCTGCTGTGCGGACAACGTCTGCTCAGCGGCCAACGCTTGTTGTGCGATCTCGGTTTGGTTCGGCGCAATTTGAATGATCGGGGTGGCGCTGCCACCTTCCAAAATCGGGAACGCAATCGCCCCCAGCGCATAGCCCCCTACGCACAGCACCAACGCAAAGCCTGCCCCCAAGAAAAGGCCCATCAACAACCATTGCCAGCCCCCATCACCGGTACGTCGGCGCAGGCTACCGTAGTCTCTCATGCGTCACTCCTTGAAACACGTGCTTCGCGAGGCACGGCGAGATAGAACCGCGCGTGCCTCAATAATATACCGCTCAGAGTTACCGGAAGCCAAACCGCGCAAGACCTACGATTGGTGGGCGTCCAGACGGCGAAAGCAACGAAAAACAGCATTGCATAAGCTAAAAGAAAGGGAAGTTGCTATACTGAGGTTGCCCGCGTGCCGCTTTTTCTGCACCGTGCGCCCCGGCAAGTTGGGAATACAGGACGAAGTGCTCTATGAACCGCAACGACGACGACCGCATCCGACAACTTACCTCACGCTATGATCCCTTTACGCCCCCGCAGCTGCCGTTGGACTTCGGCGATTATCTTTCGATTGTGTGGCGCATCGACCGACACGCCGACCAGCCCCATTTGGAAACTTACTACCGCCACTGTGAACGTGCGTTGGCACGTGCCTTCGGCTTTGAACACCACAGCTTGGGACGCATGGTACGCACAATCCAATCCGGACAGCTTTACGCGCAGCTCGGCAACGTGCCCTTCCAAACCACCGGACGGCTCGGCGACGCAGCAGGCCGCAAAGCAGCCATCCAACAATTGGCAGCTTTGCGTTCCGACGTGCTCGCCATTGGAGCGTACCAGCACGATTGGGTCGTTGGATGGCCTGGCAGCAGCATCTTGGATCCCGAATTGCGCGAGCGTGTCTACGCCACGCTTTTCACCGCGCTACGGGGCCAATATGCCCATTTCGGACGCTTGTTGCTGGTGATGGACATTGTGTTAGAGGAACTGTTGCTCGGCACGCGCGGCCTACAAGAAATCTCCCTGGGCACGCTCATTGACCGCTACGACTACCCCGACCCCGAAGCACCCGCCGTGCGCCATTTGTACCAAGCCTAGCACGCGCTCAGGCATGGCTGTGCTGTGCAGATAGCTCTTTCTCCAAATACAATACTGGCTCCGGCCCTCCCCCCAAGTCCAATTGGATCGTGCGGTGGTCGTGGAAACCCAAGCGCCGATACAACGCCAATGCACGCACGTTAGAAAGAGCCACACCGATCTCAACCATTGAAGCGTTCAAATCCTGTGCGGCTGCGGTCAAAAATTGAATGATCGCCGTGCCGACGCCTTGCCCACGATAGCGCGCGTGGACGATCAAATCGCTAATTTCGGCGGCGCGCGGCCACAGCGTCAACATGCCGAACCCGTACACCGTCCCTTCACGGGTGGCAACTACAGCCAACCCCCGATGCCCACGCCGCAGTTTTTCGGCGCGTTGGAGCAACGTCGCCACTTTGCCGAGGGGTTGTTCCGGCCAACATGCCCGCTGCAAACTGTCAACGTCCTGGGTATTGGCCGGACGGATCACCATTTTGAGTGTTTCTCGTGCTTGTGTCATGGATGCGTTGTGCCCTATGTTCTTATATCTATCGTGCGAGAGAAATTGTAATGTTTCCTTGCGGCCTGACAAGATCGAATTGGTGGAAAAGCAGTGTTCCCCACGTTTTTTGACGCCAATCCCGCCGCTGAGTATAGTTCCTGTAAAGCGTACACGGCATGATGATGCGATAGACACGCAAAAGGACGGGCAGCGATGGCGTTTTGGGGTGGTCGTAAACAGCAACCCGCCAGCAAAAACAGCACTTTCCCGCCGCCAACGCCGTTGGTGTCCGTGCGGCAACCGGCGGGGTTTGAAACGGTGTTAGGGACCAGCGCCGTCATGCGTGGAGAGCTGCGCAGCCAAAACAACGTGCGACTAGACGGCACGTTTGAGGGCACATTGGAAATAGATGGCAACGTGTTGGTGGGAGAAACGGCCAAGATCACCGCCGACATCAACGCCAAGAACGTCGCCATTGCGGGTGCGGTGCGCGGCAATGTCAGTGGCAAAAAAGTACAGCTCTTGCGCACCGCGCGCGTATGGGGAGACATCACCGCCTCAGCCATCGCCACCGAAGAAGGTGCGTTCATCGAAGGAAAGATCACGATGATCACGCACGAAGCCGCCCAAAACCTTGACCCCGACGCCTTTCCGCCGCCGGAAATCACGCTGCAAGATATGGCGATCCCCGCCCCCCCCGCGCCCGACGAAACGCACCCGGCGGACGAAAACACAACCAGCGCCGACGCAAATGCCGAAAAAACATCGCCGCCGGACAAAGCATAAGAACGCCAAAGCGCCCCTGTCGAGTGAGCGAACGGAGCGCTTTTTGCGGCGAGAGGCTCAGCGTTATTTCACATCGTGCCAAGTCGTGTAGACTTCTGTTTCTCCCGCTTTGATTGCGCGCAGCAAAGCGTCCTGGTCTATCGGGATACGGTAAACGCGCACGCCCGTTGCATTGTAAACCGCGTTGGCGATGGCCGGCGAGGGATTGATCGAGGTCAGTTCTCCCACGCCTTTTGCACCAAACGGCCCTTCAGCGGTCGGTGATTCCACAATGTGCGAAGTGATCTTCGGCGTTTGGGTGATGTGCGGCACACGGTAGCGCGCCAGGAAGGTGCTCCAGGGCACGCCTTCTTCCATGATGAACTCTTCAGTGAGACAGTTGCCCATGCCCATCACGATGCCGCCTTCCACCTGCCCTTCCAGCATCTTGGGGTTGATAGCGCGACCTACATCGCTGGCAGCGATCATGCGCAGCACGCGCACTTCGCCCGTCTCCAAGTCCACTTCCACCAGCGCGGCTTGTGTGGCAAAAGAAAAGGCCACATGCATATCTCCTCCGGTGCCCAGCGGTTGGGTTTCGGGAGCATCGTAAGTGTAACGGACTTTGGCATCCTGCCCCTGCGCGTGCATCCACGCCACCACCTGGCCCAAAGACACTGCCGAACCGTTCGCGCGCACTTGCCCCTCGGCGAAAGTGAGCGCATCCGGCGCCACGCCCAAATGCTCGGCGGCGACCGTCGCCAACGCTCGACGTGCTGCGTCCGCCGCGTGCCGCGCCGCGTTGCCGCTCACGTAAGTTTGACGCGACGCGGTGGTCGGGCCACCGTCCGGCGTCAGATCAGTATCCGAAAGCAGTACATGCACTTGCTCGGCGGCAAGCCCCAGTTCCTCGGCGGTCACCTGGGCCAGAACAACACTCAGCCCCTGTCCCATATCGGCAGACGAGATGCGCACTTCGGCGGTGGAATTCGGGAAGACTTCGACCTCCGCCGTCGCGCGGTCTGGTGCGCCGCCGCCCAAGCCCGTGTTCTTGTACGAGCAAGCCCAGCCCCAGCCGTAAGCCTTGCTGCCTTCACGCCAACCCCAAAGGAAACTTTCGGGGTCACCCTGGTTCATGTCGCGCGCAACGAGCTTGATGGTGTCCAACAAGCCGACGCTTTCATGCAACACCTGGCCGGTAACCGTCGTTGCACCGACGCGCAGCGCATTGTCGCGGCGGAAATCCACCAAGTCGATCCCCAGCTCTTGCGCCAAAATGTCCATTGTCTGCTCAACGGCAAAGGCCGACTGTGTGACCCCGAAGCCGCGAAACGCGCCCGAAGGAGGGTTGTTGGTGTACATCACGTAGCAATCTACCTTGGCGTTGTGCACGGCATACGGGCCGGTGGCGTGCGTGGTGGCGCGCGTCATCACTTTGTCCGAAAG
>CAZZNC010000307.1:0-4022 GCA_964655405.1 uncultured Anaerolineaceae bacterium
CGCGTGATCATCCACATCAGCGGCGGGATGGACCATAAACCGGCGTTGCGCTGCACACTCGAGGGTATCGCCTGGGATGGACAGGCCGCGCACGAAACCCTTGCCACCGAACATCTGCGCTGGCATCGTGGACGGGGCACGCTCACCACGCGCACGGTTTGGCGGGAAGTCACAGCGCTGCATTGCAAAGGGCTAAGCCGCGTCTATCGCCTCACCGCGCGCGCGGCGGATCTTTCCCGCCACGATCTGGCGCTCTTCGTCCCATTGCTGGTGACCGAAAGGGAACACGCCGCGCAGGTGATCGCACATTTGCGTTCGCCCGCTTATTGGCGTGAGTATGGCCTGTCCGCCGTCCCCGCGGACGCGCCGGACTACGATCCGCGCGGGCAAAACGGCCCCGGGGGAATGTGGCCGGAGCACGCGGCGACGCTGGGGCTGGCGCTGCTCGCGCACAGGGAGCACGCGGCTTCGGCGGAGCTTTTCGGGCGCGTGCTGTCCGCACAGATCCGCGCTTTGCAGAAAGACGGAGACTTCCGCCGCTTTTACGACGCTGAGACGGGGGCGGGCTTGGGCGCACGGGGATCGTTGCTGGGGGCGGTTTCCTGGGAATGGTTCACGGCGCTTTTCGGTGCACACGTGATGGACGCGCGCACCGTGCAAATCACCGGCCCGTATGCGTTCGAGGATCGGACGATCACGTGGCGGCAACACGACGTGATCGTGCAACGCAGCGCCCGCCAAACCGTGATCACGTTCGCGGACGGGCAACGCCGCAAGTTGCCGCCGGACAAGCAAGGGAAAATCACGCGCTAAGGCGCGCGATGTTTGAGCTTTTATCTTACCCCTTCATGCCAAATCACGGTACACTAGAGGCCGTTTGAGCCGTGCCGAGCATTCGCGGATGGGATGCGCCCGCCATGCCTAAAGTTGTTGCCATCGTGCAGTCGAACTATATCCCCTGGAAGGGATACTTCGATCTGATCAACTTCGCCGATGAGTTCATCCTGTATGATGACGTGCAATTTACCAGGCGCGATTGGCGCAACCGCAACAAGATCAAAACGCCGCAAGGGGTGCGCTGGCTGACCATTCCCGTCAAGGCGCGCGGTCGCTTCTACCAGCGCATCAGCGAAACCGAGGTCGCCAACACGCGCTGGCCTCAAGAGCACCTCAAGACGCTGCAACACAACTACGCGCGCGCGCCGCACTACGCCGCATACAAAGATTGGCTGGCGGAACTTTACCAAAATTGCACAGAACCCCGCCTGAGCCAGGTCAACCACCGCTTTTTGACGGCGATCTGTGAGGTGCTGGGCATCCAAACGCCGCTCACGTGGTCGAGCGATTACGGGGTGGAGGAGTCGCTGGACAAAACCGAAAAGCTGGTGGCGTTGTGCCAGAAGGCGGGCGCCGACGTGTACCTTTCCGGACCGGCTGCGCGCGTTTATTTGCAGGAAGAAGCGTTCCGGCGCGTGGGGATCGAGGTGCGCTATATGGACTATTCCGGCTACCCCGAATACCCCCAGCTCTACCCGCCTTTCGAGCACGGCGTGAGCATCCTGGACCTCATTCTCAACGTGGGGCCAGAAGCGCCGCAGTATATGAAAAGTTTCGCGCAGGCGCGTTGAACGGCCTCGCGCCGGTGAAGGTACACACGTGCCCATGAAGTTCTCGATTGTCACCAGTCTTTACCATTCCGCTCCCTATGTGGAGGAGTTCTACGCGCGTGCCAGCCGCGCCGCCGCCGCCATCACGGACGATTACGAGATCGTGATGGTCAACGACGGTTCGCCGGACAACGCGCTGGAGATGGCCGTTGGGCTGCACGAGCGCGACCCGCGCGTAAAGGTGGTTGACCTTTCGCGCAACTTCGGCCACCACAAAGCCATGATGGCTGGTCTGGCCCACTCTCAAGGGGATTATGTCTTTTTGCTAGATTGTGATTTGGAAGAAGAACCGGAGTTGCTGGGGGTGTTTTACGCGACGCTGCAAGCACATCCGGACGCGGACGTGATCTACGGTGTGCAGAAAGTGCGCCAGCACCCCTGGTCATACCGGCTGTTTGCGGGGCTGTACTTCACACTGTTCAATTTGCTTTCCGACCACAAAATCCCGCCCAACCTCATCACCGCGCGGCTGATGACGCGGCGCTATGTGGAAAGTTTGCTGCTGCACAGGGAGCAATTGCCCGTCATCGCGGGGCTGTGGACGATCACCGGCTACAAACAGATCGCCGTGCCGGTGGAAAAACGCTACAAGGGCAACTCCAGCTACAACTTCCGCAAGCGGGCGGCCATCTTCATCAATTCGCTGGTCTCCTTCAGCAGCAAGCCGCTCTATTATATTGCCTATATGGGGCTTTTCATCACGTTCATCTCGCTGGTTTACGTGGTGTACTTGGTGCTGATGAAGCTCTTTGGCGCCACGCCGCCCCCCGGGTGGACCTCATTGGTCGCTTCGGTGTGGTTCTTGGGCGGGTTGATCATTTTCAGCTTGGGCGTGATCGGGATCTACCTTTCCGTGATCTTCACCGAAACCAAAACACGCCCCTATGTCATCGTGCGAAAGGTATACGGAGACCATGACTCCAAACGACCGTGACCTGCTCGGCAAGGTGCGGAAATATTACGAGGACAAGCTCCACCAACACGGCCCCACCCACGCGGGCGTAGATTGGAACTCCGAGGCGTCGCAGGTGTTGCGCTTCCAACAGCTGCTCAAAGTGTGTGACACCAGCACACACTTTTCGCTGCTGGACTACGGTTGCGGCTACGGCGCGTTGGCGCTGTACATGGCCGGGCAAGGGTACGATTTCGAGTACATCGGCTACGACATTTCGCCGGAGATGCTGGACAAAGCGCGCACACGGCTGCAAGCGTTGCCCAACGTGCGGCTGGTGGGGGAAGAAAGCGCGCTCCCGACCGCCGATTACACGGTCGCCAGCGGGCTTTTTAACGTCAAGCTGGAAACGGACGACGCCACCTGGCGCCAGCATATCCTGGACACGCTGGCGAAAATGGCCGCGCACAGCCGACGCGGCTTCAGCTTCAATGTGCTAACCAAATATTCCGACGCGGAATACATGCGCGACTATCTCTACTACGCCGACCCCTGTTTCCTTTTCGACCATTGCAAGCGCCGCTTTTCGCGCAATGTGGCGCTGCTGCACGACTATGAGCTGTACGAGTTCACGATTTTGGTGCGGCTCTAGCGGGCCGCGCCGTTCGGCAAGTCCGCTATTTGAGTGAGGAGTTTGCTCCGTGAGCAACAAGCAAGTGGTTATCTTCGGCATCGGAGACTTTGCACGCATCGCTGCCGTCTATCTGCGCAAAGACAGCCCATACGAGGTGGTCGCCTTTACGGCCAACCGTGACCGCATCACGACCGACACGCTGCTGGGGCTGCCGGTTGTGCCCTTTGAGGAACTCACCGAAAGTCATCCCCCGAGCGACTATGCGATGTTCGTGGCGATCGGCTTTAGCAAGCTCAACCGCGCCCGCGCGGGTGTGTACGAGCGGGTCAAGGCGCTGGGCTATGAGCTGATCAGCTACATCAACTCCAAAGCCACGTTGTGGGGCGAGGTGGAGATCGGCGACAACTGTTTCATCTTCGAGGAAAACGTGATCCAGCCCTTCGTGAAGATCGGCAACGACGTGATCCTGTGGAGCGGCAACCACATCGGCCACGATACCACCATCGGCGACCATGTTTTCATCGCCAGCCACGCGGTCGTTTCCGGCAACGTGACCATCGGCCCCTATTGCTTTGTGGGCGTCAACGCCACGTTTGCCGACGGGATCACGGTCGCCCCGCGCTGCGTGATCGGGGCGGGCGCGCTGATCACACGCGACACGGTGGAAGAAGGCGTCTATAAGGGGCAGCGCTCCGAACCGGCCCCGTACAAAAGCTCTGAGATGCGGGGGCTTTAGGGATGTGGCGTAAGCTCGGCCTGCTCTTTGCCCCGCAAGGGGGACGGCCCTGGATGCGCTCGCACGCAGCCTTGCCCATCGCCGACTGGCTGG
>CAZZNC010000308.1:0-4020 GCA_964655405.1 uncultured Anaerolineaceae bacterium
GTTGGCGACGCCCAACCCAAAGGCCACCGTGCCCGCCTCCAAAGCCTGCGGGTCATAGCTCGCCAGCTCCAAGACCGCGTCCACGCGCCGCAACGACCCCGCCGCCCCGGGGCGGAAAAGCGCGTCCAGCAGATCGGGCGGAATTTCCACCAGCAGCGTTTCCAGCCCCGCCTGCGCGGTGGAAAGCACCCACACGCCCCCCGCCCCGGGCACGAACGCGCCGCGCGGCCAGGGGCGCTCCGCTTGCGGGAGCGCGCTCAGCGCGGCGAGCACGTCGCTTTCGTCGGCGTTGGCGGCGGCGACCGCCTGCGGCGTGTCCGTCGGCGCGGGCGTGTCGGTGGGGACTAGCGTGCTGGTGGGGATCAGCGTAGGCGTGGCCGTCGCCTGCGGCAGCGCGGTGAGCGTGGGCGGCGGCGTGGTGGGAATGACAAACGGCGTGGGGCTGGCCGTCGGCGCGGCGGCGGCAGCGTCCACTGTTTGCGGCACGGTTTGCGTAACGGGGGGCGTGGCGGGCGTGGCAGAAGCGGCCACGCCCAGCGGCGCGGCTTCCGTCGGCGAAGCGACGATCACGGCGGCGGTGGTGGCCGGTGGCAAGATGATCGGCTCGTCCGGCGTCTTTTCCCGCCCGCGCCAGACCACCAGCGCGCCAAAAGCCAGCAGCGCCCCCAGCGCCAGGCCGATAATCCAGTTCCAGGGCAGCTCGCGGGGCGTGCCTTGCGGCTCGGCGACCCGTTCCCGTGCGGGGACGGGCGCGGGCAGCGGCTCGGCGTCCCCTTCCAAATACGCGACCCCGTCGGCGGGTGGCGGCGGGACATCATTCCCCGCGCCTTCCAGTGGGATCACGGTCGCTTCGTCCACGTCCGGCGGCAGTTGCTCGGTGAGCTGTTGCCAGTGGCGGAAAAGCGGATAGGCCGGATGGCTGGTGATGAAAAGCGAGGCAAAATGGCGGCTGAAGGCAGCCAATTTCTCGTCGCGCGTCATACGCTGGGTGGTGTACGTTTCCAGCACTGCCGCGTACATCTCCCGCCACTGCTTCACCTGGTGCGCGTAGTCCGGCCCCAGGCGCTGCAAGGTCAGCGCCACGATGCCCTCATGCGCTTCCAGCACGGCGGGGTCCGGCTCGGCGTCGGTGGAGGCGGCGGCCTGCTCGATCTTCAGCCGCAATTGGTGCAGCGCCGCCGCGTCGTCTCGCAGCGAGGCCAACCAGTCCAAAAACGGCGCAATCTGCAAATCCGCGCTTTCGGCGGCCTCTTGCGCGTGCGTCAGCGCGCTTTCCAACGCCTGGCGCGCGGCGTAAAAGTCCCCGTCCGACCAGTGGCGCAGCGCCTCGTTGATCTGCGCGACGGCCTGCTCCACGCCCGCGAGCACCTCGCCCGCCAGCGGCACGTTGATCGCCTGGCGCACCGCGTCCAAGTCGCTCGGGCGCTTGACGGCGTTCAGCGCGCGCTGCGCTTTTTGGACGAGCAGGCGGCTGGTCAGCGCGCGGTCGAAAATCTGGAAGGCGCGATGCGTGCGCGCCGCGTCAAAACAGCGCACCGCCGCCTCGCGCCAAAAGCTGGCGTCGTCCAGGCGGTCGTCGAAAAGCGCCAACATGCCGCGCAACACGTGATGCAAATAGAGCGCCCGCCAGCCCGCGCTGCTGCTTTGTTGCATGGAGGCGACCAGGCCGCGCTTCATGGTCTTGAGGTACACATCGGTGTTGGGCATCTGCTCGGCGAAGGTGCGGCGCTCGCGTTCCTCGTCGCTGAGCAGCACGGCGAGCGTCTCGGCCTCGGCGCGGTCGGTTTCGGCGGGGTCTTCGCAGCCGCCCGCCGCCGCCCAGCCGTCCAGCAGCTCGCCCAGGCGGATCAGGCGGTCGGCGGCCAGGCGCTCGCCTTCCGTGCGTGCCAGTTCGCGCGCCTGTCGTCCGCTTTCCGCCGCTTGGATGCCGTCCCCACGATCCCAGGCGCGCCAGCCCTCGATCAGCTTGTCCGCCAGCGCCTCGTTGGGGCTGAGCTTTTCCGCGTGCGCCGCGTCCGGCACGCGGTTGGCAAGCGCGCCCAGCCACGCGGCAATGTGCTCGTTGACGGGGCGGATGGCTTCGGCGGCCTGCTGCAAAACCTGCACAGTGGGCGCGCGCCGCCCCAACGCCAAATAGTTGACGGCGGTTGTCCAGCCTTCGGCGGCGCGCTCGATGGCCTCGGCCACCGCGTGCAACTGCGCGTCCGGCAAATCGTCCAGGTACGGGCGCAGGAAGTGCGCCACGTCCTCGAACCAGGCGCGCAAATTCTTCCCGTCCGCGCGCGGGCGGAAGCTCCCCGCCGCGCTGACGGCCTGGTGCACCTCGTCGAAATAGTCGTGCAGCGCCTCGAAGTGTGGGCACGTCGGGTCAACTGTCGCCGCGCTGCGCAAATAGTCTACCGCCGCCGTCGGATCGCTGAAGACATGCCGCCCCACGCCTTCCAGCCGCGCCACGATCTCGCCGCAGGCGCGTTCGGCGCGCACCACAGCGGCCAGCGCCTCATCGGGCGCGTTTGCGCCTTCCAACGCCTGTTCCAAGCGCCCCAGCGCCGCCGCGACCTGCTCGTAGACCACGGCCAGGCCGGTGAGGCCGCTCAGCGGCGAGCGTTCCAACTCTGCCTCGACCGCGTCCAGCGCGGCGCGCGCTTCCTCGTCCGCGACAAGCTCGCGCAGCCGCGCCAGGTGCGGGCGCAACAGCACCACCCCGGGCACGTGCACGGCCAACTGCTCGGCAAGCAGCCATTGCATCCGGCGGGCGGGTGCGCGGCCTTCCGGCGTGGTGAGCAGCACGCGCCCCGCTTCCGGCGCGTCACCGGCAAAAAGCACATCCAGCGCGCGCAAGAAGCCTTGCGGCGGCGGGGCAATGTGCGCCTCTTCCAGCGCCGCCGTCGCCGCGACCAAGAAGCGCATCAGGGGCGCGTTGTCTTTGCCCGCGTGGGGTTGCAAATCGTGCAACAGCGCCAACGCGCGCGACCAGTTCGCGCTTTCCAAATAGATGCGGATCGCGTCGAGATCGGCTTGGAACTGGATGTGCTGCAAATGTTCGGTGATCTGCTCGCCCAGCGCGCGCGCTTCCGGAAAGCCAGGGTCCATCGCCAGCGCCTCGGCCAGCTCCTCGCGCAGTGCCTCCAACTCCTGTTGGCTGGCGGTGGGACGCACCCGTTTGCTCACGCGCGCGACAAGCGCGTCGCGCTCTCGTTCCAGAGGCGCGCAATAGTCGGCCAGCGCATGGCGCAATTCTTCGATTGTGCCGAAACGCTGCTTGGGGTCGGGGTGCACGGCGTGCGTGATGATGCCGCGCAACTTGGGGGAAATGTGCTCGGCGTCCGGCCCGAAGTTGACGAAAAAGCCCTCGCCCTCCTCGTCGGAGGTGGTCACGGTGAGCCGACTACCGCCCGTCAGGATGAAGTAGAGCAGCTCGCCGCACTGGTAAATATCGCTGGCGCGGCTGGCGGTGGGCAAAGCGCCCGGCTCGTCCAGAAAAACCGCGTTACCCCAGTCGATCACCTGCAAGCGGTACGTTTCCCGATCCCAAAAAAGGTGCTTGGCGTCCACATCGTTGTAGATCACCTGTCGGTCGTGCGCATAAGCGAGCAAGTCCAGCAGTCGATCCACGATCACGAGCACTTCCAGCTCCGGCAAATGCTCGCCGCGCCGCGCTGCTTCTAGCACCATGTCCTCAACGATGCGCCCGCGTGCGCGATCCATGACGATATAGGCGTGCGTGTGTCCACCCACGCGGAACGTGCCGTTGCCGCGCAGTTCGGTTAGCACAGGGTGGCCGGACAGCCGCTCCAACGCTTGGCGCTCGGTGCGGATGCTGACCTCTTGCCCCGCACGCATAGGCGGCGCGTCACGCGGCGCAGGGCGCTTGATCACGACCGGACGGTCGTTGTCCTGCGTGTCATAGGCGCGCAACGTCTCGCCGGAACGCCCGCGCGGGTAGATATGGTCGTAGCGGTAGCGGCCATCAAAGAGACTGCCCGCCTGCCGCCCTGAGGATGGGGTGCTCACACTCGT
>CAZZNC010000309.1:0-4018 GCA_964655405.1 uncultured Anaerolineaceae bacterium
ATTGGCGACCGAAACCAACACACGCCGTGCCTGGATAGTTACTTTGTCCGTTTCCGCGCCCATAGGCCCCCCATTCTCCGCGTCGAAGGTCGCGCGCACGCTGAAAGTAGCGCAGCGGCCCGCTCTCGTCAAACTGACGACAATGGTATGATCAAAACGGCTAAGCGAAAAATCGAGGGGAGGATACCACTCATGGACATTCTGGACGTGCTCCGACGCTGGCTGACCGCACGCAGCGCTGTTCCGCGCACCGACGCCAAACCAGCCCACGCTGTCGAGCATCTGCGCGCCAGCTACGGCGTGCAGGTAGTGGAACGTGATCCGAAAGGCAACGCCCGCCCCTGGCGCACCGAGGAGATCGCGGTGTTGGACGAAACGCTACAGTTGCTCGGCCCAACGTTTTATGCCCCCTTTTTGCGCGATCCGCTGCACGTATGGATTGACCGCGCGCCCGGCGGAGGAGGCTACGGCAACCATTGGCTGCGCATCGGCGAACCAGGCGACGATCTGTCGGTGCTGTACCGCGTCTTTTTGCATGAGGGCACGCACGCTTCCAACGAGTATCGCGGCTGGCCGTATGAGCGGCATTTTTGCACGCTGCCCGGGTTGGACTGGCGCAAAGAACGCGGACAATGGGTGCACCCTCGTCAACAAGGCAAACCGCCCGAATCCGGCGAGTGGGAAACGTTGCCCGTGAGCAGCCACGACGTGAGCGTTGCTCCCGGGGAAGACCTGGCCGAAACCGTGCGCTACTACGTCCATGCGGTGCGCGGGGAGCGCGCTTGGCTCTGGCCGCTCGACCTCAGCCAGCCCCCACTGTATCTGTGGGACACGTCCCCCACACGCTTTGTCTACGTGCGGGACTATTTTCTGGCGCTGCCGCCGGAACACCCCTGGTACAAACGTCTGAACGAGACAACCGAAGCGCGCGTCGGTGCTGTGCTTGCCCGCGCAAGCACGGATGTGCTACAATCCGGCGCGCCGGAAACACGTTAGGACACAAGAGGAACGCAATGGGCGAACCCGCTTACGTCACGGTAGCCAACGACGGGCATGTGACACTCTTTTGGGGCGACGGCACAGAATCGCAGCGCGAAGTCATTTTACGCGGGCCACGTCCGCGTGACGCGCGCGAACTGGCCGCGCTCATGGAAGAGTTGACGGCATGGGCCGAGGACAATGGCTATACGGTGGTCGTGCCTGCCTATGACCTAACGCCCGACGAACCCGTCGAGATCGAGCCAACACCGGACGACGAACAACGTTTTGACCCGCGCGATCTGGACGATTTGATCGAGCATCTATATCGCGCCGACGACCACGCCGGCGACGCAGAATTTGGAGACGAGGAGGTCTAACCCACCCCTCAGCGAGGAAAACGTATGTCATCCCCCCCACCGCCATCACGACGGCCTGTCTTCCAACGCTTGGTGCAGGCCCTTTTTTATCGCCAGGGCGTCAACGTTTTGAGCGCGCTGCAAGTCGCGGACTTCCGCAACCTCTGGACCGGGCAGATGATCTCATTCCTGGGCGACGCGCTGGCCTACAACACAATGACCCTGGGCATTATCCGCATGGCAAAAGCCGAAGGTGTGCCCGCCGGCCACGTACTGAGTGCGCTCTTCGTGCTTTCGGCCATTCCCAGCCTGCTGTTGGGTATGGTGGCCGGTGCCATCGTAGACCGCACCGACCGTAAACGCCTGATGATCGCTGCCGACGTGACGCGCGGTTTTCTGGCACTGGGCTTTTTGCTGGTGCACGACTTGGATCACGTTTGGATCTATATCGTCGTTTCCATGTTGCTCAGCACGGTGAGCACATTCTTTTATCCCGCGCGCACGGCCATTTTGCCGTTGATGTTGGCCCCCGATCAATTGCTGGCAGCCAACGCGCTGGCCCAATTGACGCATACACTTTCGTTTGTCGCAGGCGCAGCAGCGGCGGGCGTGCTGGTGGGTGCTTTTGATGCCACCGCGCCCTCATTTCTTTTTGACAGCTTGAGCTTTTTCCTTTCCGCGTATTTCATCGCGCGCATCGGCATTTCGGGCAAAATCGTGCGCGAAGCGCTCACCACAAGCACCCCGCGTGCCCGCTCCACGTTGCGCCGCTGGGGGCACGTTTTGAACACGCAAACGCGCCGCATGATCGCAGATTTGCGCTTTAGCGTGCGTTTCGTCTTCACAGATCAGGTGATGCGCGGCGTGCTGCTGAGTTCGCTGGCGTTGATGGCGGGGCTTGGTGCGGCCAACGTGACGTTCGTGCCGCTACTGATCGACGAATTGGGGATGCCAGAAGAAGGCTTGGGCGCAGTGAACTTCGCGCAGACGTTGGGCATCATCACCAGCAGCGCGTTGGTAACCACTGCCACCGTGCGCAAGCGCTCACCCGCGGCGATCATCGGCGGAAGCACGCTTGCATTTGGGATCATGACGGTGGTCGTTTCCGTCACGGGCAGCTATGGGTTGATGTTGGTGGTGCTTTTCGTCGTCGGGATGACTATTTCCCCGTCGTCCATCGTCTCTTCTACGCTAATCCAACGCCACGTGCCCAGCGAAAAGCTCGGGCGGGCCAGCGGCGCGCGCGGCACGATTGTCAACGTGGCAAACATTACTTCGATGGGCATAGCCGGCCCGCTGATGGATCGCATCGGGGCACGGCATGTGTTCACATTGGCGGGCATGACCATCGCAACAGCAGGGCTGATAGCGTGGTGGGTGTTGCGCGGCGTGCCACACGTCCCTGAACATGCCATCACTCCGCAAACGCAAGAAAATCTCACCACGCTTGCCGCCGAAGTCAGCAGCACGCCGGAAGCATTGCCCCCTGCCCCCTGAACAAAAAGAGCGGCGTGAGCGTTGGCCCACGCCGCCGTCTTCGTCAGTCGACCGTTTCGCGGTAGCGTTTGAGGATGGTCGGGATCAGGTAGTCGTGGAAGGCCCGTTCGGCGTCGTAGTCCGGTGCCCAGTCCCAATCCTGCCGCGCCGCGCTGTCGTCCACGCCCGTCGGCCAGCTATCCACAATGGCCTGGCGTGCGTCGGAGGGTTTGAACGTGATCTGTGCATTGGGGAAGGCCGGGCGCACCATTTCCGCCAGTTCCGCCGCCGAACGGCTGAAGGCCGCAATGTTGTAAACCAAGCGGGTCAGCTTTTCACGCGGGACACGAGAAAGCGCCAAAAGCGCCTTGATCGCGTCCGGCATCGTCATAAAGGGAATGGTCGTGTCTTCGCGCACAAAGCAAGCATAGGGCTTCCCCTGTGCCGCCGCGTGAAGCATTTCCGGCGCATAGTCGCTCGTGCCGCCGGTGGGTATGGTCACACCGCTGATGAGGCCAGGGAAACGCACACAGCGGAAATCCACGCCGACAGCGTGCGCAGCGGCCAGTTGGCGGTAGTGCCGCGCATAGTAACGCCCCAGGTGCTCGCAGTAGAGCTTGTTGCAGCCGTACATGGTGATCGGGTTGAGGAATTGTTCCTCGCGCACGTCGCCCGCTGCCGCTTTGGTCTGCAAATCCGGCAGCCCATAAACGGCTATCGAGCTGGCATAAAGGAACTTGACCGGCCTCACACGCATCTGGCTCTGGTCGACGGCCAGCTTGAGCAAATTAACCGTGCCTTGCACGTTGACACGGTGCGCGTTTTCCGGATTGAACTCCGAAGAAGTGGAAAGCAGCGCCGCCAAATGATAGACGGTGTCGATCTCGTATTCGGTGCTCAGCGTTTCCAGCAAGTCCTGGTCCAAGATGTCTCCAACGATCATGCGCCACACGTGCGGACGCAATGCGCGATCCAGCTTTTTGACATCCAGCGTCACAATCGGCAGATGCTCCGGCTGGGCGACCAATTGTTGCACCAAGCCGTGCCCCACTTCCCCATTGGCGCCGGTAACGAGAATAATTTTTTTGCGCAAGACCAACCTTCCTTACAAATCTCCCAATGGATATCGGTTAAAATTTGTGCAAAATCACCAAATCTTTGTTCTCATTGTAAATCACATTTCATTGTATCCCACGTACAAATTT
>CAZZNC010000310.1:0-4018 GCA_964655405.1 uncultured Anaerolineaceae bacterium
GCGCTTCGGCCAGCTCGCCGACCAACTCCACGCGCGGGTCGTCCGGCAGCCATAGAACGGTATAGGCGACCAGCGGCGCGCTTTCTTCGGCGGGCGGGGGCGGCGTGACAGGGTGCGCAGCGACCGCCTCGCGCAGACCCTCCGGCGGTTTGAGCGCGGTAGGGCGGCTGGGCTGGGTGCGGGCGGCGGGAGCTTCTGGCACCAGCGCCAACGCTTCTTGCAAACGCCGCGCCTGACGCCGGATCGCGTTCAGCGCGGTATCGCGGTGAAAGGCCATGCTCAGCGTGAAGCCCTCTTCCACCTGCAAGCTGTACAGCAGCACTTCGCCCACGTCCGGCAGCGCCACGTAGCGCATCAGCGCACCGGCGCTCAGGTCGCTATGCTTCCAGGCGGTCGCCGCGGCTTGGAAGAGCGCTTGCACGTGGGTTTCTTCCAAATGCCCCGCGCTGGCGATCAGTTCGTCTTCACGTGCCAGGATGGTCACTTGCGCGGAGCTTTCCAGTGCGTATTGCGTGAGCTGCACGGCGATCTGCGCGGCTTCCGTCTCTTCTTCGCGCGCCTCTTCTTCTGCGCTCGCCGCCTCGATGCGCTGCGTCACTTCTTCAACCGGCATGGGGATCAAATGCTCTTCGTCCGGCAACGGCAACGCTTCCTCGTCCGGCCAGGGCAACGTTTCCAGGCCCTCGGCTTCCGGCAAGGTGGGGGGAGGTGGGGCCTGTTCGCGCACGCCCGCATAAAACGCCTCGGTGATGCGCTCTTCGTCCATCTCGGAAGGTGCTTCCGGCAAGGGGAGCGGCTCTTCTTCTGCGGACAGCGGGGTTTCTTCTGCCGGCGGGGGCTGTGGTGCTTTTTCCGCCTGCATCGTTTGCGAGGGGCGCGTGTCGCCTTCGTAAAGGGGCGGCTCGGTGGGCGGTGCGTCGCGGCGCACACCTTCGGCGTGGTCGAAAAGCGTCTGCAAGTCTCCGGATGGGGTGAGTTCCCCTTGGCGTTGCCACGAGGGCAGCGGCTTGAGTTTGGGGCGGTGGGCTTGCGCCAGCGGCAACTGTTCTTCGATCTGGCGCAGCAGCATGTCCAGCGAAAAATCCTCGCTTTCCTCGCCGCTAACTGCGCTCAGCGCGGCGGTGGCAGGGGAAACGCCGTCCTCGTCCGCGCCATCGGGTGGCGGCTCGGTTTCCGGCGTGGGCACAGCCACACCCTCGGCAGCTTCTTCGGCTTCTTGCATCCAGGCGGGCACGTCGTCAGCGTGCAGCGCTTCCGGTGCGATGCGATCTTCGGCGCGCGGGAAGCCGCGCGAGCGTGTGGGGCGGGCTTCGTAGGTCGGTTCCTCGTAGGCTTCCTCGTCGATCTCTTCACCGGCCAGCGCTGCCAACACGCCCTGAAAAGACGGATCGAACAGGTCTTCGATGGCCTCGCCGATGGTCGTATCTTCCAACGTGGGGTCGTTCTCGGAGGCTTCGGCGGCATTGTCGGCGTGCGGCGATGTGCCCTTGCGCAGCGCCTCCAACACATAGCCCAACGTGTCGTCCGGCGTGATTTCCGGCTCTTCGATGGGCGATTGCACGTCCGCCGCAATCGAGGCCAACAAATCTTCCAACCGGCGACGGCGCGCGGCTTTGTCTTCTGGCAGGCGCATCGAGTCTACCAGCTCGTGGAATTCCTGATCGCGGGGGGAGCGCGGCGTCTCCTCCTGCGGAGACTGGGCGACCGCGTCCAGTACCTCGCCGAAATCCTCGCGGTGTGTGGTGGGGTCGGTGGCGAGGAACTGGCGCACCCCTTCCAGGTCTTGCAAGGGCACGGGCGGGGTGTCGTCGGGAGCAGGCGGCGGCTCGTTGTCACGCGGGCCGAGCGGCTGTGTTGCGCGGCGCTGTGCTTTTTCCCAACGGGCCTGTTCGTCCGCGTCGAGCACGTCGGTTTCGGCCAATTGGTGCGTTTCGGGCGGTTCTTCCCAGCCCAGCAGCGCCGTTTCGCGCTCGTCGTTTGAGGGATGGGGGGGCGTTTGTGCTGCTTCCCAGGCTTCCATTTCCTCCAAGATGTCCCCGAGCTTGGCGCGTTCCACCTCGTCCAGCAGCTCGGTGGGGGAGGGGGGGGCGCTGGTTTCGGGATGGCGCGTCAGCGTGCGCAGCTCCGGCGGCATTTCCGGCGGGGCAAATTCGTCGCTGGGCGGGGGCGGCGTGGCGTGGCGCTGAAGTATGTTGCGCAAACGCGGGATCAGGTCGCGCGCGCCGTAGGGCTTGCGCAACACGTCTTGGATGGGCAGGGCGTGAATGTCGTCGAATTGCGTCTCGTCGCTCAGCGTAACCAAGATCGGCAGCGTGGGCTGCTGGGCGCGCAGCGTGCGCACGGCTTCGGCTACGCTGGTTTGCGGCAGCTCGAAATCGATCACGGCCACGTCCACCTGACCGGCGCGCAAGGCTTCTTCCGCTGCGCTGAGCTTGGCGGACAGCGTGGCGCGGAACTCGCCGGTGTTTTCTAGCGCGGCCTTCAAGCGCACCAAAAAGGAAATGTTTGCGTCGATAAGTAGAACGGTGCTCATCGTCCCCCCACGCTCAGCCCAAAACCGGCAAGTTCATACACGGCCCTTCCAGTTGCAGCCATTGGGATTTGTTGATCACCCACACTTGCTGCCCGTTGAGCACGCGCTGCGCTTTGAGCCAGGTGCGCGCGGCGTCTGTGCCCAACACGGTGACCGTTTCACCGACTTGGAACCGTCCCAATTGCGTGTAGTTCGTGCCCGGGCCGTCGCGGAAATTGAGCTGAGAAACCAGCACGCGCCCCATGCAACTGCTGGCGGTGCTGCTTGTGTTGTTGCCTGTGCCCGCCACTTGAAGCTGCAAGGTGGCCGGTGGCCCTGCGACCACGCCATGATAGGCGACCACCTCCAGAGTGTACGTGCCCTCATATTGCGGTGTCCAGCCCAAGATGGCCGCTGTCCCGCCGCTTTGGTCGGGGGGCAGCGCTTTGGTGCTGACCACCGTGCCGTTGACCGTCAGCGTAAAACGGTCGGCGGCGACGTCGGTTTGTACGGTGAGATCCACCCGCTGGCCGACCGGCACGACCGCACCGTCGGCGGGGTCTTGGATGCTCACCGTCGGAGGCGTGCCGCTGTTGCCGCCGTCGGCGAAGTTATCCGACGACGACGGGGCCGGTGCGCTCAGGCTCAGCGAACAGCCCAAAACTGCGCCGCTCAGCGCCACCAGCACCGTGAATATATACCCAAGCCCTACCCGCATCCTGTTGCTCCCTTGTTCGTGTTCTAATGGGTCGTCCCCACGCCCCACAGTTTGATCGCACCGTCCGAGCCGCCGGAAGCGATCAGCGTGCCGTCGGGATTGAAGGCTACGCTCGCCGCCTCCGGATGGGCGTTGAGCAGCGCGACCTGCGCGCTCGTGCTCAGATCCCACAGCCGCACGCGCCCGTCGTTGCTCGCCGACGTGATCAGCGTGCCGGACAAGTTGAAAGCCACATCCTCGATCTCGGTCGAGCCGCCGTGATCCAGTGCGGCGAGCAGCGAGCCGCCCCCGTGCCAAACGCGCACCATGCCGTTGCCCGCGCAAAGGCTTTCGCGCCCGCTGGCGGCGATCAATGCGGCGCCGGCATTGACGCTCAGCGCGTTGGCCCAGTCGCCTGTGCCCACCAAAACCAACGTGGGGTCGGCGTTGCCGCTGCTGACGCTGAAAAGCTCCACGCCGCCGCCGCCCAAGCTGCAATCTTGCCCTTGTTCGCCCACGACAACCGTGTCGTCGTTGAGGAAGCCCACGCCGCTCACCATGCCGAAGGTTTGATAGGATGCGAGCAAATTGCCCGTGCCCGCTTCCCACACGCGCGCCAGCCCTTGCAATCCCCCGCTGGCGTCCGGATTCAGCCCGCCGGAAACCAAGCGCGTCCCGCTGGGGCTGAAGGCCACTGCGTGCGCTTCCGCGCCATGACTGTAGCTGAGCAGCTCCATGCCGCTTGCCACGTCCCAGATGTGGATCATGCCGTCCTGACTGACCGTTGCCAGGCGCGTGCCGTCCGGACT
>CAZZNC010000311.1:0-3961 GCA_964655405.1 uncultured Anaerolineaceae bacterium
TGGCAACCCACCCACACCGTGATCCTGGCCGACGACGACGCGCCGAGCACTCCCGCGCCGTCGGAGGAAGCCGACGTGCCGACGTGCGAGCGCCCGCGCCCCACGACCATCGTTTGCACCGTGCAAACCGACGCGCCCGCCTATCTGGTGCTGGCCGAAACGTGGTATCCGGGCTGGAGCGCACAACTTGACCGCGACCCCGCGCCGCTTTACCGCGCGAACCTGGCGTTTATGGCCGTGCCCGTGCCGCAGGGCGCGCACACCGTGGAGCTGCGCTACGCCATGCGCCACGCACGGACGGGCGCGGCGGTCAGCGGGGGCGCGCTGCTGACCGTGTTGGCGCTGCTGGGTTGGAGCTGGCGAAAGGGAACGGGCGCATGACGGCATCGCCCCCGCTCGTCACTGTGATCTTGCCCATCCGCAACGAGGCGCGAACCATTCGGCGGGTGCTCGGCGCGGTGTTGGCGCAAGATTGGCCGCCGCAGCGCCTGGAAGTGCTGGTCGTGGACGGCATCTCCACCGACGGCACAGCGGCGATCGTGCGCGCGTTGATCGCCGGTGACCCGCGCGTCCACTTGCTGGAAAATCCGCACGGCGACCAGGCGCACGCGCTCAATGTGGCGCTGGAGCAAGCGCGCGGCGACGTGATCGTGCGCGTGGACGGGCACACGCTGGTCGCGCGGGACTACGTGCGCCGCTGCGTGGAGGCGCTCGAACGCACCGGCGCGGCGCGTGTGGGCGGCGTACAAGCCACGCTCGGCTTTTCGCGCTTTGGGCAGGCGGTGGCCGCCGCGATGCGCTTGCCCTTCGGCGTGCCAAGCCGCTTTCGGCTGGGCGGCGCGGGCGCGGTGGACACGGTCTACCTGGGCGCGTGGCGGCGGGAAATTTTCGCGCGCGTGGGCGATTTCGACACAACGCTCATCGCCAACGAGGACTACGAGCACAACTACCGCATTCGGCGGGCGGGCGAGCGGGTCTGGCTGGCGCCGGAAATTCGCGCCGTCTACCTGGTGCGCGAAACGCCGCGCGCGCTGGCCGCGCAGTTCTTCCGCTACGGGCGCGGCAAGTGGCAGATGCTGCGCAAATGGCCGCGTTCGGCGCAGCTCCGCCACCTGGTCGCGCCGAGCTTTGTGGCGTGGGGCGTGCTCGGTGGTATGCTGAGCTTTCGCAGCCGCGCGATCCGACGGCTTTGGGCGGGGTCGCTGGCCGCCTACGCGCTGGCGAACGTCGGCGCGTCGCTGGCAGCGGCGCGGCACGCCGACCAGCGCACGTTGCCGCGCTGGCCGCTCGCCTTCGCGCTGATGCACGGAGCTTGGGGACTGGGCTTTTGGGCGCAGGCGCTCGCCGACGGGCTGCGCGCGCTGCGCAGGAGGGGAATATGATCTGTAAGCGGGCGCGGCGGGTGTTGGTGCTGGGAGAAGCTCCAGCAGCGGAAGCCTTGCACAAAGTGTGGCGCGCAGCTTCTCCACGACGCGCGCGACGCTGGCAACTGCTGGGCACGGTGGCGACTTCGGAAAACTGGGCTGCGCGAGCCGAGCATGAACGAGCCGACATGCTCGCACTGGCGCTGGAAAGCGCACCGGACGCCGCTTTGTTGGCGCAACTGGCCCGCGCACGCGAACGCGGCATGACCATTGTTCCACTGCACACCTTGTACGCCGAGCTGACCGGTCGTCTGCCGCTTGCGTATCATGCTCCCAACGAATGGCCCTTGCTGTTGATGCTGCCACCTTCCGTGCCATGGTATGCTGCGTTCAAGCGCACGATGGATATACTTGTGGCGCTGTTTGGACTGGCGATCTTTGCACTGGTCTTGCCACCGCTGGCATTGCTAATTGTTCTGGACAGTCACGGGCCGGTCTTTTTCCGCCAAGAGCGCGTGGGACAAGGCGGACGCATCTTCCGCATCGTCAAGCTGCGCACCATGATCCCCGACGCCGAACGCCTCACCGGCCCCCAATGGGCACAACGCAACGATCCGCGCGTGACGCGCGTCGGGCGATGGTTGCGCCGTGCACGGCTGGACGAAGTACCTCAGCTTTTCAACGTGCTGCGCGGGGAAATGAGCCTGGTCGGGCCACGACCGGAACGCCCTGCCTTTGTGGAAGAACTGAGCCACACCCTGCCCGCATACCCTTTGCGGCACACGGTCAAACCCGGCATCACGGGCTGGGCACAGGTGCAATATCGCTATGGCAATTCCTCCACCGACGCGCGCGTCAAGCTGGAATACGATTTGTACTACCTAGTACACCGATCCCTGAGTTTGGACGCGCAGATTTTGCTGCGCACGGTGGGGCAAGTGCTATGGCTGCGTGGCGTTTGAGTCAACGGCGCGCGCACTTTTCAGGATGCGATAAGCTGCACACATTTTGCCAAACCACTCTTCCGCTGATGCCCAGAGCGTGCTATAATCCCCCCGCCTGCAACCGAGGAGACACACGGAATGTCTATACAAAGCGCACTCCAATTCATTCAGATTTTGACCTCTATTGCGTTGATCGTGGTGATCATCTTGCAAGCGCAAGGGCAAGGGCTGGGCGGCATCTTCGGCGGCGCAGACTCGATGGGCATCACCAAAACCCGCCGGGGCCTGGAAAAAACACTCTTCCAGATCACCATTGGGCTTGCGATTGCCTTTCTCGCCAACGCAATCATCCAACTGCTGATTCAATAAGCGCGTTTGGCCGCTTAGCAGCGTGCGGCATACGCGGGGAAACGACCCGAAGCAACCGGATATAGGCACGTGGGGGGTGTTTTGTGTAAACACAGAACACCTCGTTCTGTTTTTTGGGGAGGTAACACCATGCCCACGATAAACCGGAAAGCGCCCTTAGCTCTGCTCTTGGCAATGGCAAGCGTTCTATGGGCACTTGCCGGCCTGTGGACGCCGTCGGACGCCGCTGCACCGCTCAGCGCGCCCCGCGATGCCGTGCAGCGTCCGAACGGCCAAGCGTCCAATGTGCTGGTAGAAGCGGTTGTCGGCCAAATCCGCAAGCTCAACCCGCTTTTGGCGCTCTACAATCCGGTGGATCGGGACATCACCACGTTGATCTTCGAGGGACTGACCACCACCGACGATTACGGCGAGATCGTGCCGCGTCTGGCCGCTTCGTGGACGGTGACGCCCGACGGATTGGAGTACATCGTGGCGCTGCGCGACGATGTGCAGTGGCAGGACGGCGTGCCCTTCAGCGCCGAGGACGTGGTTTTCACCATGCGCCTGATGAGCGATCCGGATTTCCCCGGGCCGCGCGTGCTCTACGACTTTTGGCGCACGGTGGAAGTGGAGGCGCTGGACACTTACACAGTACGCTTTCGCTTGACCCAACCGCTGGCCTCTTTTCCCGACCAGTTGCGTATCGGCATCGTGCCCAAGCACGTGCTGGCAGGCGGGCAAGTGGCCGATTTGGTGCATCACCCCTTCAACCTGGCTCCCATCGGCACAGGGCCGTACCAACTGGAAGCGTTGACCGCCAGCGACGGCCAAATTGACGGTGCACAGTTGCGCGTGGCGCCCGTCTTTCGCCAGCGACCGGAAGGCGCGGACGGTTTCGCGTTGGAACGCATCGTCTTTCGCACCTATCCCGACGCGCAAAGCGCGCTGGCAGCGTTCCAGCGCGGCGAGGTCAACAGCGTGGGCAGTATTCCGCCGGAGTTGCTGGACAAGGCACGCACCACCCCCGCGCTGAGCCTGTATACGACCATCGCGCCGCGTGTGGGCGTGTTGATCTATAACTGGGAGCGCGAAAGCGTGCGTTTCGTGCGCAACCCGCGCGCACGGCTGGCGTTGGCGCACATGGTGGACCGTGACGCGCTGGTCAACCGCTATTTGCATGGGATGGCCGTGCCTGCGGACAGCCCGCTGTTGCCCACATCTTGGGCTTATGTGCCGGATAGCCCCTGGCCGGCTTACGATCCAGCGCGCGCCCAGGCACTGATCGAAACCGCCCAATTGGTC
>CAZZNC010000312.1:0-3959 GCA_964655405.1 uncultured Anaerolineaceae bacterium
GCCAACGTGGCAACAGCGAGGCGTGTACGTTGATCGGCATCACGCGCGGCAGATCGAGCACCGTTTGGCGTAAAATTTGCCCGAAGGCCACCACCACGAGGAAGTCCGGCGCCCACGCTTGCAGTTGCTCAAAGGCGGGGGACTGGTGCGTCTTGCGCGGCTGAATGATCGGCACGTCAGCCATGCTCGCCAGCACCTTGACCGGAGACGGGCGCAACTTCCGCCCGCGACCGGCGGGGCGGTCCGGCTGCGTGACCACGCCCACCACCTGATAGCGCGGGCTTTCCAACAAAGCGCGCAAGGTCGGCACGGAGAAATCCGGCGTGCCCATGAAAACCACGCGCACCGGTTCGGTAACGTCAGCGTGCGGCATATGTGCTCCCCTCAAAAAGTCCCCAAAATCACTCTGGCGCGGCCCCGCCAGGTATGCTAAAATGCCCTTGACATGGTGGCTGTGGTGTAGGGGTTAACACGTCTGACTGTGGATCAGAAGAACGAGGGTTCAAATCCCTCCAGCCACCCCAAACGAACGGCGCCAAGTGCGCCGTTTTTTCGTCCCTAGGCCTTTTCGCTCGGCCACAGATGCCGCACACGCACCCGCACCGCGCGCCACATCAAGCGCAAGCGCAACCCGACGCGCAGCTCTGCATGGCGCACATGCGGCGGGCACTTGGTGCGCGCCTGGCGTCGCCGGTGGGCCAATTTGCGCGCCGAAACGGACGCGATCAAATCCTCCAACGCGCCTTCGTCTTGAGCGCTGGGCGGCGTGACGCCGAAAACCTCCCAGATGCTCACCTCGCCCGTGTCACGCGGGGAGGTGGGCGGCGGCAAATGTACAGGGCGCGAAGGCTCGGCGGGTAAGGGCGTGTTGGGGTCAACCGGCGTGGTGATCACCTGTCGGCGCACGGCAGGAATACCGCGCGGCGGGGTCGGGCGACGATAGTCCGGCTCAGCAGGCGCGCTCGGCACTTCCACTTCCGCTTCGGGGCGCGACGGCAACGGGCGCGTGGGCGCTTTGCTGATGTCGGGCGCGCCGGGTTGCGCCGATTCCGGCACGACCGGCACGCTTTGCGGCGTGGGCATCGTGGACTGCGGAGGGGTGATGCCCTGCTTGGCCAACGCTTCCTTCCAACCGGCGGGCGGCTTGGGCTGGGTGTCGGCCACGTGGCTATCCACACCGTCGGAAAGCTTCCCACCGCCGACCAGGTCTTGCACAAAAGACGGCTCAGCCGGAGCTGCTGACGGCACAGGCGGCGTCACCGGCGGCGCGGGGGATGCGGGTGCGGGTGTTTCCGGTGCAGCCGCAGGCGCCGGAGCTTCTGGCACAGATGCCGCCTCGGACGTTTCTCCGGTGGCGTGGCGCGGCTGATATTGGGCGCGTTGGTTCGCGTCCAGCCGCTCGCGCATCGCCACACGCCGCCGATATTCCGCGTCCATGCGCAAGCCCAGCTCGTCAACTTGGCGGCGCAACTGGCGCAAACTTTCGGCCATCATGCGCTGTGCCTGGCGACGCCCACCCAAAAGGTTTTTCAAGAAGCCCAACAGGCCCTTGGGCGTGTAGAGTATCGTCCATTGCACGGTTGTGCCGTCCGGCACCGCTTGCAAACGCACCCGCGCGCGCATCGAGCGGTAGGGGCCGCCTTCGATGAGCACGTATTCATAGCCCAGGCCGTCCACCCAGGCGGAGATCTCTTCGATGATGTCTTTGTCGCTGCCCACCAAGGTGCAACGGCGGCGTGTGCCCAAGCCGGTGCGTTGGGTGGTGAGCACAGAAATTTTGCGATAGCCGGTGTGCCACAAGGGGATCTTGTCAGGATCGGAGACATAGTCCCAAACCACTTGTGGCGGAGCATCAACCAAGATGCGCTGGTCAATCAGCGTCACGGAATTGTCCCTCGTAAGTTCCTAAGTAAGCTGCACAACTGCGTCTATTCTATCCTAATGTGGACTGAGTTCCAATTGTCGCTCGAACGCAAAAAACACGGGACGACCTCGCCAGGGCGTGCGCCACCTTAGCGGCGCCCGCCCTGACGTCGCCCGTCCCGCCGGCGGCGCGCACGTCGCCCAGACCGCACGCTGACGCGGCGGTCTGACCTCGCGCGCGCCGCTTGGCGTGCGATGAACGGTTGCCCATAGGGGGCGCTGCTGTATAATGAGGACACGGCAAAAACAACAGCGGCAAGCGTAATCGGCGCTCGTCCGTGATGCGATCAGAAACGCCTACGCGGCGACGAACGGAAAGGGTTAGGAAATGTCCGGACACAGCAAATGGTCCACCATCAAACGCAAAAAAGGCGCAGAAGACGCCAAGCGCGGCAAGATTTTTACCCGGATCACCCGCGAGATCATGATGGCAGCCCGCCGAGGCGGCCCCGATCCGGAAACCAATCCACCGTTGCGCCTGGCGATTGACAAAGCCAAAGCCGCTAACATGCCCAAAGACAACGTCCAGCGCGCCATCAATCGCGGCGCAGGCATCGGCGACGAAGCCGTGCAAATGGAAGAGATCGTCTACGAAGGCTATGCACCGCACGGCGTGGCGCTGGTGATCAACGTGGTGACGGACAACAAAATCCGCGCGCTAGCCGAAGTCAAATTCACGCTCAGCCACAACGGGGGCAACCTCGCCAACAACGGTGCGGTGACGTGGCAGTTCGAGCAAAAAGGCTATGTGGCCGTGCAGTCCGAAGGCGCAGACTTCGACGAGATCTTTTTGCTGGCCGCAGACGCCGGTGCGGACGATGTGCAACAAGAAGACGACATCTTCGCCATCTACACGCCACGCGAGGCGCTGGGCCAGGTGGCGCACACCCTGGAAGAGGCCGGTTACAAGGTCGAGGAACGCGAGCTGATCTGGTTGCCGCAAAACGAAGTTGAGCTGCCCACCGACCAGGCCTTGCAAGTGATGAGCTTGATCGAAAAGCTGGAAGAGCTGGACGACGTGCAAAAGGTCGCTTCCAATCTCAGCATCACCGACGAGGTCGTCGCCGCACTTTCCGCCGCGTAAGGACGCTGCACGTCCGCGTCTTCCGCAAGCCATGCCGCGACCCACTGGGTTCGCGGCCCTTTTTGTACCGACAAGGTGCACTTAACGTGCCCCGCGAGGAGGTTTTATGCGCGTGCTTGGCATTGACCCAGGAACGGCCATTACCGGCTACGGCGTGGTGCAAGAACACGACGACGGGGCATTGGAGGCCATCGCCTACGGCGTGGTGCGCACGCCCGCCCGCCACCCGATGGCCGAACGCTTGCAAATGCTCTACGAGCAGATCAGCGCATTGATCCACGAACATCAGCCGGACGCCGCCGCTGTGGAAACGCTGTACTTCGGGCGCAACGTCACCACCGCGATCACAGTGGCGCAAGGGCGCGGCGTGGTGCTGCTGGCGCTGGCCCAAGCGGGCGTGCCCATCCACGAATACAAACCGGCGGAAATCAAACAGGCTATCGCGGGGTACGGCAACGCGGACAAGAGCCAGGTACAAGAAATGATCCGCCGCCTGTTGGCGTTGGAAAGCATCCCCAAGCCGGACGACGCCGCCGACGGGTTGGGCGTGGCGATCACGTATCTGAACTCCAGCCGCTTTGAGCGCCTGGAACGCCTATGAACACCTTACGGAGGGCGCAGCAATGATCGACCTCATCACAGGACAAGTGGCCGCCGTCAGCGACGGGTATGTGGTGGTGTTGGTCGGGGGTGTCGGGCTTCGCGTGTACATTCCCGCCGGTGTGCATGACCACGTGAACGGCATCGGGCAACAGATCACGCTGCACACCTATTTGCTGGTGAAGGAAGACGCGCTGACGCTTTACGGCTTCGTTGACCAAGAAGAGCGCGTGCTCTTCGAAACACTGAACACCATTCGCGGCGTAGGGCCGCGCGTGGCGCTTTCCATCCTCAGCACGCTTACCGCCGAACACCTTTACCACGCGGTGGCGCACGAAGAGCCGGAAATCCT
>CAZZNC010000313.1:0-3940 GCA_964655405.1 uncultured Anaerolineaceae bacterium
TCATGCCGCTGGACAAACACCACGTGCGCACAGTAGACCGCACCGGCGGAACATTCCTGCACACGTCCCGCACCAATCCGTCCAACGTGTCGCCGGATCGCGTTCCTGACCATTTGCAGGAAATGGAAGCACCGGCCCACGAGGACAAACACGGGCGCACCGTCTACGATTACACCGAGCATGTGCTGCGCGTGTTGGAGCATTTGGGCATCGATGTGCTGATTCCCATCGGTGGGGACGACACGCTCAGTTACGGCGAACGGCTGCACCGTGAAGGCGTGAAGGTCGTGGCTATCCCCAAGACGATGGACAACGACGTTTACGGAACGGATTACTGCATCGGCTTTAGCACGGCGGTCACGCGCTCGGTGAACTTTATTCACAACTTGCGCACGAGCGCCGGTTCCCATGAACGGGTTGCGGTGGTGGAGCTTTTCGGGCGCAACTCTGGCGAAACGTCGCTGATTGCGGCGTATTTGGCTGGCGTAGACCGTGCGATTATCTCCGAAGTGCCCTTCGATGTTGACCGCTTGGCGGCGTTGCTCATGCAAGACAAATTGGACAACCCCAGCAATTACGCCATGCTCACCGTTTCAGAAGGTGCGCGACCGGTGCAAGGGGAAATTGTCGAACGGGGCGAGGCGGATGCCTATGGGCACAAGAAATTGGGCGGCATCGGCTCGGTGCTGGGGAGTTTGCTCAAAGAAAAAACCGGCCAAAAGATCATCTATCAGCAAGTAGCCTACTTGATGCGCTCCGGTGCGCCGGACTCGCTCGATTTGATGGTGGCGGCCAACTATGCGCAGATGGCGATGAGCTTGGTGGAACAGCGCCGTTTCGGGCGCATGGTGGCTTTGCAGCGTGGTCTGTACACGGATGTCAACATCAGCACGTTGATGCAGGGCATCAAGCGCGTGAACGTGGCCGAGCTTTACGACGTGGAGCAATACCTCCCGAAGGTGCGTCACGTTTTCGGGATGCCTATGTTTTTGATGTAAGCACTTCGGCGCTCTCTGCTGACGTTACACGCGCCAGGGAGCGCCGGTGTTTTCCCCTTCGGCGTTTCGCGCCAAATTCAACTCAGCCAAAATACGTGTCCGCTATCCTGTTCCCGTAGCGCCGATGCAGTTCTTGGGACTGGCGAGCGTCTGCGGCGTCCTGGCGTCCATTTCGGCTTTGTGTTCACGGTAGTTAAAGAAGCGCAGCCAAAACCTGTTCTTCTGACAGCGTGAATTGATAGGCCAATTGGCCTATCGAAAGGCGGTTGGTTTTTTCCGCGGCGGCGATGAAGATCACCGGCAAACGTCGCCCCCGAATGTGCGGGCGTCCTTTTCGCGGCGCGATATATTTGCCCAAATCAATGATCTGGGGTGTGGGAGTGTTCACGGTGCACATCCGTTGTTGCTCTGCACCTTCATTGTACCAAAAACGTGACCGGAGGGCGGTTTGTGGCACGGCAAACGTACCGGTTGTGTCCCGTCGGCCCACTTTCCCCCGCCGTGTTCCACGCGAACAGTTGCCAGTCCCCGCGCGGGACTCTATACTGGGAATGTCAGCCGAAAACCAACTGAAGGGGTGAAAACGGTGGAAGGTGCGATCCTGCTCATCGTAGCCATTGGCGCACTAGGCGCGTTTGTGACCGGTATTGTGCTTTTGGTGCTCTATTTGCGTGCCAGTCGTCGCGCCCGCGCCGTCCCCCGTGAGCCGGCCATTTATGGCAATCTCGTTCAATGTCCCCGTTGCGGATATATGAACCCGTTGGAAAGTGCCGCTTGTTTGCATTGTCATGCGCCTTTGCCTCGTCCACACGGCTACCAGCCGCCGCCCGCCTACCCGACCTATCCCGCGCCGCCGTCTACGCGGCCCGCCGTTCAACAAGCGGGGGCATCCCTGCCAGCCGCACCGACCAGCGCCTCGACAATGCCGGAAAGCGCGTCCGCACCGCGCACCGTTGCCGCCGCGCCGCAAGCGTCGCGCGCCGTGTTGCCCCAACGCCCGTTGGATATGCCCCAAGCCTGGCTCGAAGGCGTCAGCGGCGCGATGATCGGTCAGCGCGTGATCTTGCAGCAAGCCGACACGCTCATCGGGCGTTCGACCGTGTGCGACGTGCAGATTTACGATCCGAAGGTCTCGCGCAAGCATTTCCGCATCCGTTATGGCAACGGGGCGTTCTATTTGCAGGATCAGCAAAGCTCACGCGGGACGCAGATCAACGGGGAGCGCGTCATGGCGCAAAAGCTGCACGATGGCGACCGCATCGCGATCGGTGACACATCGTTGGTGTTTCACATCGAGCAAACGCCGCGCAAGACCTAACAGGGGACACTAAGGCGTTGCGCTCAGCAAGACTTGCGCCACCCAGCCTTTGCGCCCATCTTGGAAATCCACTTTCCACCACCAATGTTCACCGGAAGCCACCGGCCCGGCACTGATCAGGCCGATTTCTCCGGCGGTTACTTGCCCCAGCTCGCAACTTTGCACGCTCGGCGCGCTGCACAAGTCCAATGGCTGCTTGGCTTGCACATGCACGCCAGCCGCCCAGCTTTCGACGCCGTAGGTGATGTGCGGGGTGGGGGAAAGGGTCGGCGTGGCAACCGTTGGGGTGGCGGTTTGCGTGTGTGGCGTGTCGGTGGCCGTCGTGGGGACGGATGTGGGGGCGGGGGACGTTGGGGGCGTCGGCGTGGCGGGGGGATGTGCTTCCAGCGGCGGAATATCCGGAGGTTGCAACTCTTCTGGAAGCGGATTGCCGCTGGCGTCAATGGCGAGCACGCGCTGATGCAAACTCGGCCCGCTGACCCAGCGCATTTCCAGCCCGCGATTGTCCACGACCCGATACCAGGGGCCGCGCGGTGCGTCGTGGTCGGCGCGCGTGACGCGGTAATTGGCGTCGGCTTCCAGCGGGGTGGCGGCTTGGGCTTCCTCGGACGGCTCGGCGTAGGCGGGAATGGGGTCGCCGGACAGCACGCGAAACCACGTGCCATCTTCCAACATCGGGCCGCTGGTGGGCACAGGGGATGGCGTGTAAGTGGCTGTCGGCGGCGTCAACGTCAAGCGCGCGACCTGGGCCGATGTGGCGGCCAAGTTCGCCTCTTCGGTCAAGAGCGCGGCGGCGGCAGCGGTCGCGGTGTGTTGGGTGGGCGGGACGGTGGTGGGGGTAGGGGGGGCTTCGTTGCCCACGCGCGCCAGGGCTAACATGACCAGCACGAACGCAATCAGCAAGGCGGCCATGCTGCCGCCCGCGACAACGGCGTTGCTGCGCACAAAGCGCCATGCGCCCCGCCATGCGGCGTTAAGTGCGGCGGTGTCTTGTGCTTTTTGCTGAGCCTTTTGTGAAAGGGGCGCGGGATCTGTTTTGGGGGAGGGCGTGCGTGAGCGTTCGGTGCGGCGTGGATGCCCCCAAAACTCCATTGGGTCGGGCGCGTGTAACAAACTCTCGTCGCGCAGCGCCAGCACGATCACGGAGATATTGTCCGCACCGCCGCGTTGGTTTGCCAAAGCGACCAGCGCCGTCACCGCACCCTCGATCTCTTGGTCGGTGACGTGTTCGGCGATTTCTTCCGGCGAAACATAGCGCGTCAGCCCATCGCTGCACAGCACCACATAGTCCCCGTCGCGCACCCGCCCGCTGATCACGTCCACTTGCACATGCGGCTGCGTGCCCAACGCGCGTACCAGTTTGTGGCGCAAATGTTCCGGCACGTCGGCGTCGGCTTCGCGCGCCAGATTTTCGACCGTGTGCGCGCGGGTGAGCTGGCGGGCCACGCCGTCCCGCAACAAAAAAGCCGGACTGTCGCCCACGCTGGCGATCACCAGTTCATGGGCGTGAATGACTGCCGCCACGACGGTCGTTGCCATCTTGGTCGGCGGGTCTTGTGCTTGGCCTTCTTGGTAAACGATGCGGTTGGCTTCGGCCACCGCACGCGCCAACCGACGGGCGGGG
>CAZZNC010000314.1:0-3931 GCA_964655405.1 uncultured Anaerolineaceae bacterium
CGGAAGAGCGGGACGCACCCTTGACCTTGATAGGGCACGATTGGCTTTATGAACCGCTGCCACCCAGCGACGCGGGCGAGCACTTCCTGGCTGCGTCAGCCGGTGACCACCCGTTGCAACCGTATCATGTTTCGCTGGTTGGCGAGCATCAAGCGCTCAACGCAACGGTGGCATTGGCTGCGTTGCATCACGCGCAAAAAGCGGGCGTGCCCTTGCAACCGGAAGGTGTGCGCGCCGGACTGGCGTCGGTGGACTGGCCCGGACGCTTGGAGGTGCTGAGCCGTGACCCATTGCTGATCGTAGATGCAGCGCACAATGCCGCTTCTGCGCGGTGTTTGCGTGCGGCGTTGGAAGAACGCTTTTGGCATCAGCCGATGGCATTGGTCTTCGGTGCATCCGCTGACAAGGACATCGCGGGCATGTTCGACGCGCTGTTGCCCCTGGCGGACGTGTTGATCGTGACAGAAGCGGCGCATCCTCGTGCAATTGATGCGGCTGAGCTGGAAACGTTGGCTCAACAGCGAGGTTACACCGGCTCGATTGAGCGTGTGCACGGGGTGGCGGCGGCAATGGCTCGCGCAGTGGAGAGGGTCGGTTCGCAGGGGTTGGTTTGCACGACCGGATCACTTTTTGTGGTGGGAGAGGCACGGGATGCTTTCGGATTGCCGGTGGGCCATTTGCGCACAGCGGCTCAGCCGACTGCTTCGCGTCTCTCATCGTTGGATTAGGCCTCGATGACAGGACACGATATCAACGACTTTTACACTATCCAGGACGCCGAATTGGACAACGAGGGTTTGATCGAGCGTGTGCTCATTCCGTTGGCCGATACGATCATGTTCCCGAACATGGTTACCTCGCTGACCATTCAGCGGGAAGCGGATATGGACGCTATCGCGGCGGCGCAAACCGCCCAGGAAACTGTGCTCGGCGTTCCTCTGCAAAGTGGGGAACTCAGCGAGACACTGGACGCCCAAACCCTTTACGCTTTTGGGACGGAAATGGTCTTGGGGCGTGTGATGCACATGCCGGAAGGCCAACCGAGCGTATTGGCACAGGGGCGCCGGCGCGTGGAGATTGTCGAGTTTGTGCAGACCGAGCCGTTCTTCCGCGTCAAGGCACGCCCGTTGCCCGAGTATGTGCAGGAAACGCGCGAGGTCAAAGCGTTGATGCGTGCCGTGCTGGGCCTGTTCCAAAAATGCGTAGAGCTTAACGCGCAATTGCCGGACGAGGCTTACGTCTATGCGCTCAACATCGAGGAACCGGGCTGGTTGGCCGACATGATCGCTTCGGTGCTTAACATCATGCCGGAAGAACGCCGACAGTTGCTGAGCGTGCCGGACGTGGCCGAACGCTTGCGGCGGGTGAGTGGGCTTTTGGGGCGCGAGCTGGAGGTTTTGGAGCTGGAGGAAAATATCCAGTCCCAGGTGCGCCAGCAAGTAGACCGCAGCCAGCGCGAAATGTTCTTGCGCGAACAGATGCGCGTCATTCAGCACGAGCTGGGGGAAATGGACATCTTCCAGCAGGAAATCAACGCGCTGCGCGAGCGTGTCGAAGAAAAAGAGCTGACGTCCGAAGCACGCGACAAAGCCTTGACCGAGCTACGCCGTCTAATGATGATGCCACCGATGGCGCCGGAAGTGGGCATCATCCGCACGTATTTGGATTGGCTGCTGGATTTGCCCTGGACGGCGGTCAGCGAAGACAACTTGGACTTGGAAAACGCCGCCAAAGTGCTGGACGAAGAGCACTTCGGGCTGCAAAAGGCCAAAGAGCGCATCTTGGAGCACATGGCCGTGCGCAAACTGGCGGCGGACAAGATGAAAAGCCCGATTTTGTGCTTTGTGGGGCCGCCTGGCACGGGCAAAACGTCGTTGGGGCAGAGCATCGCCAAGGCGCTGGGGCGCGAGTTCGTGCGCGTGAGCTTGGGCGGCGTGCACGACGAGGCCGAGATACGCGGCCACCGCCGCACCTACATCGGCGCGCTGCCCGGACGCATCATCCAGACCATGCGGCGCGCGGGCACGATCAATCCCGTTTTCATGCTGGACGAGATCGACAAGCTGGGCGCCGATTTTCGCGGCGATCCGGCGGCGGCGTTGCTGGAGGTGCTCGATCCGGAGCAGAACCACGCTTTTTCCGACCACTATTTGGACGTGAGCTACGACCTTTCCAAGGTGCTTTTCATCACCACCGCCAACTACTTGGGCACGATCCCGCCCGCGCTGTTGGACCGTATGGAGATGATCGAGTTCCCTGGTTATGTGGAGGAAGAAAAGCTGAGTATTGCGCGGCAGTTCCTCATCCCGCGCCAACTGGAACAGCACGGCCTGGCCGATAGGGGCATTCGCTTTAACGACGAGGCTGTCCGCACAATTTGCCGCGAATACACGTATGAGGCGGGCGTGCGCAACCTGGAGCGCGAAATTGCCAAAGTGTGCCGCAAGCTGGCGCGGCGCGTGGCCGAGGGCAAACGTCCGCTCAAGCGCATCACGGCGGCGCGCCTGGCCCGTTTCTTAGGCCCGCCGCAGTTCCTTTTGCCGCTGGCCGAAAAGGAAGACGAAATCGGCGTGGCGACGGGGCTGGCCTGGACGGAGGCGGGCGGCGACATCATGGGCATCGAGGTGTCGTTGATGCCCGGCAAGGGCAGCTTGATGTTGACCGGTCAGCTCGGCGAGGTGATGCAGGAGTCCGCGCAAGCGGCGCTGAGCTATGTGCGCTCGCAGGCGGTGGCGTTGGGCATCGAGCCGGACGAGTTCGACCGCTTGGATATCCACGTGCACCTGCCGGAAGGTGCTATCCCAAAGGAAGGCCCCTCGGCGGGCATCACGTTGGCAACGGCGATGATCTCGGCGCTGACCCAGCGTAAAATCCGTCGTGACGTAGCCATGACCGGCGAGATCACGTTGCGCGGGCGGGTGTTGCCGGTGGGCGGCGTGCGCGAAAAGGTGCTGACGGCACACCGCGCAGGCGTCCAAAAGGTGCTGTTGCCCAAGCGCAACGAAAAAGACCTGGTGGAGATTCCTAAGCGGATGTTGCGCGAGCTGGAAATCGTGCTGGTGGCGCACATGGACGAGGTGCTCGAACACGCCTTGTTGCCGACATACGAAGCGGCAACCTCCGACAACGCAGAGCCTAGCGAGAAGGTGCAATGATGGACGCGGCCAAAGCACAACCCGAACAACCCGACCGCACACGCTTCCGTGCGACGCAACAGCCGCTCAGTGCTGAAAAGATCGAGGCGTTGTTGGCGAGCGGACGCTCGGCGGTGTTGGATTGGTTGCCCGGACGTGCGCCGGTGAGCGACATTGCTACCACGCTCGCGGCTATGGCGAACGCGCAGGGCGGCACGCTGCTACTGGGCATTGCGCCGCGCTCGGACAAGCTCGTCGGTGTGGATGATGCGGACAACGGCGTCAACCGCGTGCTAGAAGCGGCGTTGACCACCCAGCCGCCGCTGATCATTCCGCTGCCGCAGATTGTGCAGGTGAAGGGTAACCCGATGGTGGTGGTACACGTGCCGCACGGGATGCCCTATGCCTATGCACTGGAAGGGCGCTATCTGACGCGCGAAGGCACGAAAAACGTGCCGCTGACGCCGTTTCAGTTGCGCCGCTTGATGTTGGAACGCGGCGACATGACCTTTGAGGCCGAACCTGCGCGCGGCGCCACCAAAGACGATTTGGACTGGGCGCAGGTGGAAACTTATGTCGGCAGCTTGAGCGGCATGGGCAACTTGACGGCGGAGCAAGTGTTGCTCAAACGCGGCTGCTTGCTTCAGCAAGGGGACGCACTGCTGCCTACCCACGCGGGTATCTTGCTTTTCGGCAAAGACCCGCAGAGCTTGTTGCGCGGCGCGGACATCACGGCGGCGCGCTTCGCGGGGCGCGAGATGAGCGACGTTTTCACGCGGCAAGACATCACCGGCACG
>CAZZNC010000315.1:0-3915 GCA_964655405.1 uncultured Anaerolineaceae bacterium
GCGGCTCCGCCGCTTTGCGCCGCGCGGAGCGCGGGGCGGGCGGCGCGCCCAACGCGCGATGAGCGTCCAAGCCCCCCCGTCCGACGCGCGTCCATGCACAAACGCCGCAAGGTGCGCGCAGCGCAGCTTGCGGGGGGTGCAGGGGCGGAGCGCTCCTGCTGGGGGCGCGGGGGCAAAGCCCCCGCTGCAAAGGGCGTAAGCCATGCGCATTGGGCAGATCACGGGCGAATACCCGCCCATGCAGGGGGGCGTCGGAGCGTTCACGCAAGAGCTGGGCCGCGCCCTGACCGCGTTGGGGCATGACGTTTTTGTTTACACCGACCGCCGTGCCGCCCCCGATCCGACCGGCACGCTGCACATCACCGCGCAGGCGCACGGTTGGGGCGTGGGCACGCTGTGGCGCGTTCACCGTTGGGCACGCGCTCAGCGGCTGGACGTGGTCAACTTGCAATATCAAGCGGCCGCCTACGGCATGACTCCGCCGCTCCATGTGCTGCCGCTGCTGCTGCGCAAGCCGCGCGTAGTGATCACCTTCCACGATCTGCTCGTGCCGTATCTGTTCCCGAAAGCGGGGCCGCTGCGTCGCCAAGCGGTGTTAACGTTGGCGCGCAGTGCCGACGGCGTGGTCGTGACCAACGCGAGCGACGAGGCGCAGCTCGCCGCCGAGCACGGAATCGCGCGGCTGGCACGCATTCCCATCGGCTCGAACATCCACCCCACGCCACCGCCGGACTATCAACGCGCGGCCTGGCGCGCTGCGCACAGCTACACGCCGGACGATTTCGTGATCGGCTATTTCGGCTTTCTGAACGCCAGCAAAGGCGTGGAGACACTGCTCGAAGCGGTCGCGGCACTGCGCGCGGAGGGGCTGCCCGCGCGCCTGCTGATGATCGGCGGACGCACCGGCACCAGCGATCCCACCAACGCCACCTATGCCGCGCAGATCGAGGCGCGCGTGGCCGCGTTGGGACTAGACGCAGCCGTTACGTGGACGGGCTTCGTAGACGACGCGGCGGTCAGCGCACACTTGCTGGCTGCGGACACGGTCGCCCTGCCCTACCGCGATGGCGCGTCGTATCGGCGCGGGAGCTTGATGGCGGCATTGGCGCACGGCTGCGCCATCGTCAGCACACAGCCACGCTCCGATACGCCCGATCTGCGTGACGGGGAACAAGCGCGCCTCGTTCCGCCGGACGACGTGCCCGCGCTGGTAGGGGCGCTACACGAATTGGCGCGCAATGCGGCATTGCGCGCGCGGCTCAGCGCGAACGCGCGCAAACTGGCCCAGCAGTTCGCCTGGGAACGCATCGCCGCACGCACCGCTGACTTTTTCCAATCGCTGCTCGACGCAAAATAACCCCGCGAGGCCCCAGCTATGAGTGATCCAGCTTCTGTTCCCAGTCAGTGCCCGCGCTGCCATGCCACAGGCAGCCTCTATGTGCGCAAAGACGGCTTCGAGTGCCGGCTGTGCGGCTACCGACAAACGTCCCCGCACCAACACGCCGACGACGTACCACTCTCGGTAAGTGAGCGCCGCGCCCGTCTGCACCCGTCCTACCGCATCGACGAACCCGAGCGCATCAGCCCCTGGGCGCGCACCAAGTTCACCAGCGCGTTGGACGCCGTCTGTCGCCAGGATTGGGACGCCGCGCTGCGCAGCTTGCAACAAGCGCTTGAATACCAACCGGACTTTCTGGAGGCGCATTTGTGGATCGCGCGCATCGCTGCTGACGAAACCACGCGGCGTAAGCATCTGGGCGAAGTGCTGTCCCTGGTTCCCAACCACGATGAAGCACTGCGTGAGCTAATGGTGCTGAATGGCGAGATCAGCGAAGAGGACGCCGCACGGCTCGCAGCCGGAGAAGGCGCCCCCGTGCGCGAGCTGGAAACGGCGGTCGGCGCAAAGGTTGCCGCGCCGCGCTGCCCCCAATGCGGCGGCGCGTTGGTCCAAGAACAAGGACACGTGGTGTGCCGACAGTGCGGCTACACGGCAACGGGGCCATCTGCATCCACTGCGCCCGCATCCAAACCGCTGGTGACGGCGCTGCTCAAACGCCGCAGCCAGCCGGTGATCTGGCGTGTGAAACAGCACGTGTTACGCTGCGAACAATGCGGGGCTTCACACGTGCAAGCGCGCGCACTCGCCACCGAATGCCCGTTTTGTGGCTCGGCGCAGATCGTGCAACAAGACGCGCTCGGCTCGTTGCAACAGCCGGACGCCGTGCTGCCCTTTGCGCTCGATCAACGGACGGCGCAAGCCGCGCTCGCCAAAGCGTTGGGCAGCTTGTGGGAACGGTTCAAGGGGCTTTTCGACCCCAACCGCCCCGAAACCGTGCGTTGGCACAGCGCGTATGTTCCCGCCTGGCTTTTCGACGCGCTGGTCAAAGTGACGCCCCCGTTGATCATGGGAAGCGCCTTCCGAAATATCCTCATCCACGCCAGCCCCACCCCACCCACCGCGCTTTTGTACAAGTTGCGTCCCTGGAACTTTGACGCGCTCGCACCGTATCGGCCCACGCTGCTAAGCGGCCATGCGGCCCAGCTCTACACGTTGGATTTCGACAAGGCGTCGTTGCAGGCGCGGCGACACATCGCCCGCAGCGTGCAACGTTACGCCGAAACGGACGACGAAGAACAAGCGCCGCATGTACGACACACCGTTTACAGCATGAGCTACCGGCTGGTGATGCTGCCCGTGTGGATTGCGCACATCCGCGAGGTGGACGGGGAAATGCGCTTGGCGCTCGTCAACGGACAGAGCGGGCGCGCAGGGCTTGGGCACGCGAAGTAACGCAAAAGGACGCAGCACGCGCGTATTTTTGCGTGCCACGCCCCCCGTCCAGCAGCGAGCGCGCACGCAGCCACATAGCCACATGGCTGCACGTGCGCTCGCACCTATCTATACGTCAGTCAGCAACAGCCACCGAAGCTGCCTCACCTTCCGACACACGCTCCGCCGCCCCTTCCGGCTCATCGCTGCACCCTTCGCCCATGCAACGCACCTGCGACGGCAACACCGCGAAAACAAAGGCCGAAGCCGCCAAAAGCACCACAGCGGCCACAATCATCGCTTGGGTCATGCCGTCCACAAAAGCCGCATCCGCCACCGAAACGATATTGTCGTGGATTGGCTGTCCCACTGCGCCGGCCATCTCGATGATCTTGCCAGAGACCATGTGCGCGCCCTGGATGCCGCGACTGACGCCCTCGAAGGCTTTGTCCGCAGAAAAACCGTTGGCCGTGTGCCCCAGCTTCTCTTGCAAACTGGCGAATTGCTCCAAGTAGGGTTTCAAGCTCGCCACTTGGTCCAGGTATACATCGTTGAGCACCGTGCCCAGCACAGCCACGCCCAACGCCCCACCAACCTGGCGTGTGGTGTCATTCATCGCCGACCCCACGCCCGCCTTGTCCACCGGTGTCGAACCCATGATCGAATTGGTGGCAGGACTCATGGCAATGCCCATGCCCGCGCCCACGATCATCAAGCCCGCGATCAGCGTGCTATAGGCCATCCCCGGCTCGGAAGTCTGCGAAAGATAGAACATGCCCGCAGCGCCGACCAAAAAGCCCATGCCCACCGCGACTTTGGTGCCGACCTTCAAAGACACTTTGGCCGACATACCCGCCGCCAACATGATGGCGATAGCCATCGGCAACAAACGCCACCCCGTTTCCAGCGGCGAGTAGCCTTCGACAGACTGCAAAAACTGGCTGAAGAAGAAGAAAATGCCGAACATGCCGAACATGACCAACGTCATTGCCACGTTCGCACCGGTGAAGGACGGGTTGCGGAACAGGTAGAGCGGCAACATGGCGTTTTCGGTGCGCGCTTCCCACCAGGCGAAGATCGCCAAGATCACCGCCGACGCCCCCAAGGATTCCAACACGATCGCCGATGTCCAGCCTTCGGTGCCC
>CAZZNC010000316.1:0-3912 GCA_964655405.1 uncultured Anaerolineaceae bacterium
GCGCCTATGCCGAGGACATGCGCGCGTTGCTGGACGCGCTGGTCTTGCCGCGCGCGGTGCTCGTGGGGCACAGCATGGGCGGCGCGATTGCACAAGAGCTGGCGTTGCGCGTGCCGGATCGCGTGGCGGGGTTGGTGCTGCTGGGCACGGGGAGCAAGCTCCCTGTGGCACCGGAGCTGCCGCCCGCGTTGTTACGCGCGCCCGAAGCGACCGTTGCGCGGCTGATGGACTGGGCCTGGAGCGCGCAGACGCCCGACGCGCTCAAGCAACAAGGCGCGCAGTTGATGTTGGAAGCCGCGCCGCAGGTGCTGCACGACGACTTTGCCGCCTGCGCGGTCTTCGACGTGCGCGCGGACGTGGCGCAAATCGCCGCCCCGACGCTGGTGGTCGTCGCGAGCGACGACCGCATGGTGCCGCCCAAGTTCAGCCGCACGCTGGCCGAAAGCATCCCCAACGCCGAGCTGCTCATCCTGGAAGGCGCGGGGCACATGTTCCCACTGGAGCGTCCGCAAGAGCTAGCCGAAGCGCTGGTGGACTGGTTGGAGCGGCAGCGATGGTAAAGCGGGCGTTGCGCAGGGCTTTGAGCGTGCTGGCCGGCTATGGGGGCGGCTGGCTGACGCGCGCGCTGCTGCGGCAAGGCGGGCGCTCGGCGCTGGATGCGGCGCTGGGTGCGGCGGTGAGCGCCGTTCCCAGGCCCGCCGAGCGTGTCTATACGCAGGTTTTCCACGTCGCCCATCCGGTGACTGTTTACGTGCGCGGGGAGCGCTGCCGCGTGACGTTGCGCCGTGCGGAAGCGGGGCGCGTGACATTGGAAGCGCGCGTTGGGCATCCCGGCGTGGAGTTCGTCACCGAGCAGGACGCGGCGGGCGTGTATATCGTGCTGAAGCGTAAGCTCGTCATCGGCGCAGTGGCGCGCGTGGACTTTACGCTGCACGTGCCGCCACAAGCGCACCTGGCGCTGCGGCTGACGGCGGGCGAAGTGCTCTTCGCCGAGGTGGATGGGCTTTGGGAGCTACCGGCGACGCAGGCCTTCACGCTGCCGGAAACGACAAGCGCCGACGCGCGCGAGCAAGACGTGAGTTCGAGAGAGCGGTGAGAATGGACGACACGCGGATTTACGAAAAGTTGGCGCACCTGACCGACACATTGGGGCACTACTGCTACCGCACGCCGATGCCGGTGGCGTGGCGCATTTTTGAGGGGTTGAGCATGGGCGAGCCGTTGCCCGAGCCGGACGCGGCGGGCTGGCGTCCGTTGGAAGCGGGCACGCTTTGGGGCAAAAGCGGCGAACGTTTTGCGCTGGCGGCGGCCTTCACCGTGCCTCAAGCCTTCGCAGGCCGCCCGCTCGTTTTGCGCGTAGCCTTCCAGGCGCTGACCGACGATCCGGAGGCCAAGCTCTTCAGCGCGCCGCAAGCGTTGGCCGAGGTGCGCGGGCTGGATGCGCCGCCCCAGGGGCTGGACACGCTGCACCGCGAAATCTGGCTGACGGACGACGCGCCCGCCGAGCGGCATGTGCAGGTGCTGCTGGACGGCTTCGCGGGGATCAGCCAGCCCGCTGGCCACCGTGTGCGCATGGTGCAAAACGCGCTGGCTTGGCTGGACACGGACGTCGAGGGGCTGTATTGGGACGCGCGCGTGCTGCTGGACGTGATCGCCACCTTGCCGGAAGCTTCCGCCGAGCGCGCCCACTATTTGCGCACGCTGGACGAGGCTTTCCGCATGTTGGACTGGGGCGATCCGCCCAACGGCCCGTTTTTCGCTGCCGTCAAGCGCGCGCGGGCGCATTTGCAAGCGCGCATCTTTGAGCAAGCGCCACCGCAAGCCGCCGTGCCGCGTCCGGTGGTGCACGCGCTGGGGCACGCGCACCTCGACGTAGCCTGGCTGTGGCCGCTGAGCGTGACGTGCATCAAGGCGGCGGACACCTTCGCCAACGCGCTGGCGCTGATGGCGCGCGACCCGAACTTCACCTACACGCAGAGCCAGCCGTACCTTTACCGCGTGATCGCGCAAGACCGTCCGCAGCTTTTCGCACAAGTCAAAGCGCAGATCGCGGCGGGGCGTTGGGACGCCACCGGCGGGATGTGGGTGGAGCCGGATACCAACATCCCGGGAGGCGAGGCGCTGGTGCGCCAACTGCTTTACGGGATGCGCTACTTCCAGCGCGAGCTGGGCGTGCGCCCGCAAGTGCTCTGGCTGCCGGATACGTTCGGCTTCAGCGCGGCGCTGCCGCAGTTGATGCGGCAAGCGGGGCTGCGCTACTTCTTCACCTCCAAACTGAGCTGGAACGAGTACGCGCGCTTTCCGTATGATACGTTTTGGTGGGAGGGGCTGGACGGCTCGCGCGTGTTGGCGCACATGGCGACCACGCCCAGCCTGGCCGTGCGCGCGCTGGGCATCGAGCGCACCACGTATGACGCGCGCATGAGCGCCCAAGAGGTTTGGGAAACCTGGACGCGCTACCGGCAAAAGCGCGCCAACCACCATGTGCTGATGGCCTACGGCTTAGGGGACGGCGGCGGCGGCCCGACGCGAGAGATGAGCGAGCGGCGCGCGCGCATGGAGAACCTGGCGGGCTTCCCGCAAGTCGTGCCCAGCACGTCCGAATGCTTCTTTGCGGACCTGGAAGCCACCGTGCCGTCGGACTTGCCGCGCTGGGTAGGGGAGCTGTACTTGCAATACCATCGCGGCACCTACACCAGCCAGGCGCGCGTCAAGCGCCACAACCGCAAACTGGAAGCGTTGCTGCACGACGCGGAGGCGCTGGCCTCGACCGCCTATTTGCTGGAAGGGGACTATCCGCAAGAGACGCTCAACCGCGTCTGGCAGACGTTGCTGCTGCACCAATTCCACGACATTTTGGCGGGCACGGCCACCGCGTCCGTTTACGAGGAGGTGGAGCGCGCCTACCGCGAGGCCGAGGAGGCCGTGTGCGCCGTGCGCGATGCGGCCATCGAGACGGTGGCGCGGCATGTGCGTTGGGACGTGGGGATGCAGGGGCTGGTGGTCTTCAACACGCTGAGCACGGACGAAGGCGGCCCGATTGAGGTCACGTTGCCCGGGACGGGCGTGGTGGAGATCGTCGGGCCGAGCGGGCGGCGCAAGCCGATCCAATGGCTGGACAAAGCCGCGCGCCGTGCGCTGGTGATCCCCAACCACGTGCCGCCCTACGGCCACAAAGCCTACATCGTGCGCCAGGTGGACGAGCCGCCCACCGTGCCGGTGTACGATCCCGTCATTTGCACGGCGGAGCGGCTGGAAAACGGGCGTTTGCGGGCGGAGTTCGACGCGCGCGGCAACCTCACCCGCCTCTATGATAAGGAGTTCGGGCGCGACGTGTTGGCGGCGGACGAGATCGGCAACCGGCTTTGGCTCTACGTAGACCGTCCGCGCAAGTGGGATGCCTGGGACGTGGACGAGTCCTTGCAAGAGCAGGGCTGGCGTTTGGAGCCGGACGGCGTGCGCGTGGTGGAAGCGGGGCCGTTGCGCGGCACGCTGGAAGTGCGCTACACGTTCAACAAGTCCCGCATTGTGCAGCACGTGCAATTGCTGACCGACCAGCGCTTGCTCAGCTTCCAAACGCGCGTGGAGTGGCACGAGCGGCATTTGATGTTGCGCGCACGTTTTCCGTTGGCCGTGCACGCGGCGCGCGCCACCTATGAGGTGCAGTTCGGCGCGGTGGAGCGTCCCACGCACCGCAACACCGCCTGGGACGCGGCACAGTTCGAAGTGCCCGCCCAGCGCTGGGCTGACCTTTCCGAAGGCGGCTACGGCGTGAGCTTGCTCAATGACGGCAAATACGGCTATAGCGTGCGCGACAACGTGTTGGCGCTGAGCTTGCTACGCGCACCCACACACCCCGACCCCGAAGCCGACCAGGGCGCGCACACCTTCACCTATGCGCTCTGGCCGCAC
>CAZZNC010000317.1:0-3911 GCA_964655405.1 uncultured Anaerolineaceae bacterium
CATGTTGGGCGGCGACCCGCCGGATACCTTCCAGGTGCACGCGGGCCAGGAATTGATCGGCACGTGGGTGGTCGCGGATCGTATGGAAGACCTGACCTTCCTCTATGACGAAGAGGGCTGGTGGGATAAGTTCCCGCAGGGTCTGCTGGACCTGCTGAGCACGGATGAGGGCATTTGGTCGGTGCCGGTGAACATCCACCGCTCCAACGTGATGTGGTATGTCCCCGCCAATTTGGAAAAATGGGGCGTGGAAGCGCCCGCCACCTGGGATGACTTCCTGGCGGTGTGCCCGACTTTGCAAGACGCGGGCGTGACCCCGTTGGTGATCGGCGAAAACTGGACGGTCAACCACTTGTGGGAAAGCGTCGCGCTCTCCGAGTTGGGTGTGGACGGCTGGAACGCGCTCTGGGCGGGTGAAAAGCACTGGACGGACGACGATGTCGTCGCCATGTGGGAAAAGTTCGGCCAGATTCTGGAATGCTCCAACATCAACGAAGACGCGGCAACGCTTTCTTGGCAACAAGCCGTGGACAAGGTCATCAACGGCGAGGCCGCCTTCAACGTGATGGGCGACTGGGCTGCCGGTTACATGGTCACCACGCTGGGCTTGGAGCCGGGCGAGGGATTCAGCTGGCAAGCATCCCCGGGCACGCAGGGCGTCTTCATGATGCTCTCGGACAGCTTCGGCTTGCCCCAGGGCGCCAAGAACCGCGACGCTACGGTCGCATGGCTGAAACTGTTGGGTTCGCGTGAAGGTCAAGACATCTTCAACCCGCTGAAGGGTTCGATTGCGGCGCGGTTGGATAGCGACTTGAGCCTCTACAATGCCTACTCCCAGTCCGCCGCTGCGGATTGGAAAGACAACGCCATTGTGGGTAGCTTGGTGCATGGTGCAGTGGCGCCGGAAGCCTTCGGCAGCGAGTTCGCAACCGTGATGGAAATCTTCCTCAACGGCTACAACGCGCAAGCGGCAGCCAACGCGGCAGAAGCCATTGCCTACCAGGCGGGCATCTTGAAGTAACGCGCACGTGCAGGTGTGTCGTGCATCGCGCACGGCACGCCTGACACACGAGACCCCCGCCCAGGTTGTTTTGGTGGGGGTCTCCCACGCTTGGTGCGATGCTGCTTTTATACGCTGTAACCACGAACACTCGAAAGGAGGCAAGCGGCGCTTTGGCCTCCCGCATTTCCTGGGAGCCGGGCCGCAAAGCGCTATGGGGACATCTTCTCCTCTCTCCAACCGTATCACCCGTCGAGGCTTTTCTCGGGGCATCAACAACGACCGCCTCCTTGCCGTGTTGGTGATCCTTCCCTCTGTGGTGCTGCTGGCGATTTTTGTTTATGGTTTCATCGGTCAGACGTTTTACTGGTCGCTGACCAACTGGGCTGGCCTCAGCGCCGCACGTACCAAGCAGTACATCGGCCTTGAAAACTATCGTATGTTGTTCAGCGATTTTGGGGGCTTTCGTTTCCGCCAAGAGCTGGTCAATACCTTTTTCTTCACCCTCTTTTTCTTGCTTGGCTGCTTGGGGCTGGGGTTTGTGTTGGCGGTCGTGTTAGACCAAAAAATCAAGGGCGAAAGTTTCTTCCGCACCGTCTTTTTGTTCCCCTTCGCCCTGTCCTTTGCCGTCACCGGCACGGCCTGGCGCTGGCTGTTGCATCCCAAAGGCGGGATCAACGTGCTGCCGACCATCTTTGGCCTGAAAGCCTGGAACTACGCTTGGCTCAACGACCGACGTGCCTTCACGTTCAACTGGCATGAAATCCCAATCGGCGTGTTGATCGGTGTGGTCGTGCTCACGGCGTTGTGGGTGCTCTTTTATCTGTGGCGGCAAAAATTCCTGGCAGCCTTTTACGCGGGCATTCCGGTTGGGTTGTTGTATCTGTGGATGCTTTCGGACTGGTTGAGCTGGAACGGCGCCGCTGACCAGACCCACGGCACGTTCAATTGGCAAAGTGTGCCGCATTACGTCTCCGCCGTTGTCCTTGTCAGCGCTTTGAGCGGGATGGCCTATTTGCTCTGGCACGGCAAGGGGCGCACTGCGTTGTATGTGAGCATTCCAACGGCGCTGTTGTTGGTTTGGTACGTCAACAACGGGCCGGATCGCTTCCCCAATGTGTCCTATCCTGAAGAGTTCGGCTTCAATCGCGCACTGGTGGGTTTGTTGTTGCCTTCGATCTGGCAACTTTCCGGTTACACGATGGCGATTTACCTGGCGGGTATTCGGGGCATCCCTGAGGACTTGCGCGAGGCGGCGCGCGTGGACGGTTGCACCGAGTGGCAGGTCTATACGCGCGTCGTGCTGCCGATGTTGCGTCCGGTGACGTTGAGCGCGGCGATTGTGCTCGGGCATATTTCGCTGAAAATCTTCGACTTGATCTTTGCGATGGTCGGCACGGACTATTTGCCGGTCAGTGTGCCAGGGGTACAGGTGTATATCACCATGTTCCGCAGCAACAAATTTGCCCTCGGCAGTGCGATTGCCATGGTGCTGTTGGTGATCGTGGCATCCGTGATCGTGCCGTACCTGGTCACTTCGCTACGTTCTGAGCACGAAGTATAGGGGGCGCTGCCATGATGTTTGTCAATTGGGTGATCTTCGGGGCGCTAATCGGCAGCCTGGGCACGTACTTGTTTTACGATTACCGCAAACACGATCCGCAAGCCGGCGCACTGCTGGGCGGCGTGGTCGGGGCGGTGGGCAATTTGGTGTTGCTGCTGCCGTTGTGGGTCTACATCGTGGTCAAAGGTGTGCCCTACGATCCGGCAGCGCGTGCCAAAGATGTGCCGCGTGACTTGACCGTTTACAAGCGAGCGCCGCGTCGCCGTGTTATGCACGCGCGTTCCCCTTTCTTGCATTATGGGGTGCGCTTCAGTTTGTATGCGTTCTTGATCTTGGTCACGATCTTGTATCTGTTGCCCGCCTATGTGGTGGTGACCACCAGCCTCAAAACGCCCCAGGAAGCGGGTAAGTTGGACAGCGTTTGGGCGCTGCCTTCGCATGTATATTGGCAGAGCTACCAAATTGCGCTGGAAGAACTTGGCCCCAAGCTGCGCAACAGCTTCTTATTGACGATCAACGCGACGGTCCTTTCTGCGCTGATGGGGTCATTGAACGGGTATGTGCTTTCTAAATGGAAATTCCCGGGGGCCAATTTGCTTTTTGCGCTGATGCTCTTCGGGATGTTCATCCCGTATCAAAGCATCCTGATCCCGCTCTTTCAGTTCATCCAGGATATTCACCTGGGCGGCAGTTTGATCGGGTTGGTGTTGGCGCATGTGGTTTACGGCTTGCCGATTACCACCTTGATCTTCCGCAATTACTATGCGGAAGTGCCCACCGAGATGATCGAAGCAGGCTTGATTGACGGAGCGGGTTTTTTCGGTGTCTACCGCTGGATACTTTTCCCGCTTTCATTGCCCGGGTTCGTGGTGGTTATCATCTGGCAGTTCACGCAAATTTGGAACGAGTTTCTTTTTGCCGTCACGCTCACCAACCAAAATTCACAGCCGATTACGGTGGCGTTGGCGTTGCTGTCGGGCGGCGAAGCGGTGAAGTGGAATCTGCCGATGGCAGGTGCGGTGCTGGCTGCGCTGCCGACTTTGCTGGTCTATATCGTCTTGGGGCGCTATTTCATCCGAGGGTTGTTGGCGGGTTCGGTCAAAGGCTAGACACGCCGACTTTTGGGCTCGGCGGGGGCATGTTCGACGTGCGCCGCTCGCGATTCTACGGTTGCGAGCGGCGCATTGCTTGCGCGCGTTGGTCTATCCTCCGGCCATGTACGGGAAGATCGCCACGATGTCGCCATCGTGCAGCGTAATGTCCGGTTCGGCGTGTACTTGGTTGACGGCAAAATGCCACGAGCTGCGGTGCCCGTCGAGCTGTGGATAGCGTGTTTGGATGTGCTCA
>CAZZNC010000318.1:0-3874 GCA_964655405.1 uncultured Anaerolineaceae bacterium
CGCTCTTCACCGCCAAGCGTGCGGACACGGCCCACGACGACGCAGCGCACGTGCTTAACTATCGCACCATCACCAAAACGATCATCGCGCACGTGGAACAGTCCGCCTACTACACGGTGGAAGCGCTGGCGGACGCCATCGCGCGGATTTGCGTGGTGGAACACGCGGCAACACGCGCGGTCGTGCGGGTGGAAAAGCCCGGGGCGTTGCGCTTTGCGCGCTCGGTGGGCGTGGAGATCGAACGTGAGCGTGCCGACTACACCGAATGATGCTCCCACGCGCGTCCCCGTGCTGATCACGCTGGGGGCAAACATCGCCCCGCGCCACAATCTGCCGCGCGCACTGGCGTTGTTGCGCGCCGACCCGCGCGTGACGCTGCACGCCGTTTCCCGCGTGTACGAAACCGTGCCCCTAGACGCCACCGGCGCGCCCATCGCCGGACAGCCCCCGTTCCTCAATGCGGCGGCGTGGCTGTGGTGTGACGCGGCCACGTGTCCCCCGCTCGTGCTCAAATTCGAGGTGCTGCGTCCCATCGAAGCACGCTTGGGGCGCGTGCGCCGCGCGGACAAATTCGCCCCGCGCCCGATAGACTTGGATATTGCGCTTTACGCCGCGCGCGTGCTGAACTCGCCGCGCCTCACGCTCCCCGACCCGCAGATCACCACCCGCGCGCACGTCGCGTTGCCCCTGGACGACATCGCACCGAACTGGCCGCACCCGCTCACCGGAGAACCGCTGCGCACCATCGCCGCACGTTTTGCACACGCGGCAGGCGTGCGCGTGTGTACAGACTTCACGCTGCCCCTTCCCCGCATGTAAGAACAACGCCCAAGCGCCGTTCCGAACTCCCGCGACAGTTCTCCCAACTTGCCTTCTTTTCGCGCTTTCTTTATTATTAAGGCGTCATTGTGGAGGTACAAGTCAGGCTGCGAAGCAGGGGGAACAATCATGAACTATGAAATCACATTTCTGCCCGACGAACCGATCTGCATCATCACGTTCCTGGACGGTTGGGACACGCCGGAAGGGATCAAAGTGCGCGCTCAAGCGTTCCGAAATCTGCTCGACCAAGCCACCGAGCCGCTCTATCTCATCGTAGACTTCACGCAAACGAAAATGTCCCTGGACGGCGTCATACGCTCGGCCAATCGTTTTGCGCGCGGGCCGGACGCGATTTTCCATCACCCGATGCGCAAAGAGATATTGCTGGTCAGCACCGAAAAATTGGCTCGTATGGTCGCGCACGGACTGCAAAGCGATGTATTCGGCCACTTGCACATCCGCATCTTCTCCACGTTGGAAGATGCGTTGGCCCACATCCGCACGCAACACACATCCTAATCACGGCACACACAGCCACCCGGTGGGATCGCTGTGTGTGCCCCCTATTCTGCCAAGCCCAAAAACCGTTCTCTAACCAAATACCCCTCTATCTATGCTATGATTGAGGTATGGTAAGCCGCATAGCCGAAGGAGAAGGGTATCATGTTTCACGATGTAACACTTCTGCCCGAGGAACGCATCTGCATCGTCACTTTTCACGAAGGATGGGACACGCCAGAAGGCATCGAAGCCCGCGCCGACGACGTCCTACGCATCTTGGAAGAAACCCGCGACCCTCTTTATTTCATCATGGACTTGAGCCAAGTGCGCATGACGGTAGACGGGGTGATGCAGTCAGCCAATCGCATGACACGCGGGCCAAACGCGCCATTTCACCATCCCATGTGCCGCGCGGTGGCGCTGGTCACCAGCGAGCGCATCGCAAAAATGGTTGCGCTCGGATTGCAAACCGAAGCGTTCGGGCATGTCAACGTTTGCGCCTGCAACAACCTAGCAGAAGCCTTAGAGCACGCACGCGGATCGTAACCGGCGCGCTACTGCGCGACTTTGGCCCCTACTCTCATCCCCCAAACTCAGGCCATCCGTGAAGGTATGTTGCCGAGGCCCTCTCGCTCAGCGCTCAATGACTGTGCAGCGCTGTGGCGTCCTTTGTGGACGTGGGCGTTTGCCCGCGCCGCTGAGACCAAATCACGCAATATCCGTGTGCCTGTCGTCTCCCTCCGACAACCATGTTATGATGACATGAGGGAAGAGAAGATCGCATCAACGAAAAGGGAAGGGCCATGTATTTCGACGTGTCGCTTTTATCTGAAAAGCGCGTTTGCATTTTCACGCTCCACGCCGAGTGGGATACGCCAGAAGGCGTTGAGGCGCGCGCCGCCGCCACCCAACGCATCTTGGGGGACGCCACCGAATCGCTGTTCCTCATTCTGGATATGAGCCAAGTCAAGATGACCGTAGACGGAGTGCTGCGTTCGGCCAACCGCTTTGGGCGTGGGCCAAACGCCCCGTTCCATCATCCGATGTGTCGCGGCGTGGCGCTGGTCACCAATGAGTCTGTTGCGCAGGTAGTGGCGCGTGGATTGCGCACAGAAACGTTTGGCAATTTGGCGGTTTGCGTGTGCAGCACCCTTGAAGAGGCGATGGAAAAAGCCGCCCCACAAAGTTAAGCCGACAGCTCGCCGTCCCGCAAAGTTCGCAGTGTAAGGCACGTCCTCGCTCACAGGGCGTGCCTTATGTTGTTCTCCATGCAGATAGTAAACCGTCGGTTAAAAACATGCACCTATATTATGGCAATTTTACAGACATTTTCATATAATGAAGCCCATACATGCTGGGCTAGTGCGGGGGCACAAGCAATGTTTCACGAAGTGGAATTTCTACCCGAGTTCAACGCTTGCATTGTCACCTTTCAACAAGGGTGGCACACCAAAGAAGGAACCGCAGAACGCGCCGACATTGTCCAACGCGCGCTCGAGCAAGCCGACGAGTCACTCACTTTCATCTTTGATCTGACCCACATCAAAATGCGTTTCGACGGCGTGATGCGCGCTGCCAACAGCTTGGCTCGCGGGCCTAACGCCCCGTTCCATCATCCGCTTTGCAAACAGATCATCGTTGTGACGGCAAACTCGATGGTGCAAAAGGTTGCCCATGGCCTGCAAACGGAAACGTTCGGCAGTTTGCCGGTCTGTGTGCGCCGCTCACGTGAAGAAGCACTCAACGAAGCGTGTAAGCAAGATTAGGATCAAGCGGAATCACTGAGCTGCTCGAAGAGCGTAGACGGCACCGACACCCCCTCAAAAGCAGCAAATGTGAGATCGTGCATATCCAGGCCAAGCGCAGCTTTGACATGCTCGAACAGTCCCAGGTAGTTCAGCGGAAGACGTGGGCGTTCGGCCAGGTTCAACGCGGCTTGGGTCGTTTGGATCGCGTCCAACGGGCCTTCGATTTCCACGAAGTTGCCGAAGGGCATTTCGTCGAGCATGATCTCGACCGCGCCCAAACGGTAGGTGGTGCGGTATTTTTCGTAGCGCACGCTGGGCACAAAGCCGAGCCGCTGCAAGATAGCGTCCATCATGGAGAAATCGTCCAGCGTCACCTCCAGTTCCACACGCGAAAGCACCCCGTCCTGCAACGTAGCGGCGTCCTTATACGTCAGGCGCACACGGTCGTCTTGGCGCAAACGCAGTACGATATGCTGCGCGGTGAGCGTGCCTCGTGGCGTGTCGTAACGCACGTTGCGCTCGAATGTGCGCGGGTGGGACAGTTCCCCGCCCGCCGCCAGGATACGCTGTGCCACAGCGTCCAAGTTCGCCACGTGTAATTTGGCTTCGGTTTCCAGCGGCAAAATCACAGTAAACGCTTCCTCTCTCTGTTCCAATCGAGTATGATTGAGCATACAACACCGACGATAAGCACGGCTCCGGGAGAGTGGGGAATGTTCACAGACCGTTTGCAGGTCGACTACGACGCCTTGGAAACCATTGCCCGTCAGTTCGACCGCGAAGGCCAGGACGTAGAACGCCTG
>CAZZNC010000319.1:0-3843 GCA_964655405.1 uncultured Anaerolineaceae bacterium
GGCAACGAAAAAAGATCGCTTGTTGCCCTTGCTGGTTATATCCTTCGCGGGTGATGCCAAAGCGACTGTAAACCCAATCGGGAACAAGCGCCGCGTAAACGGCCTGCTTTTCAGGGAGCGGCAAATCGTTGATCTCTCGCACAGAACTCGGCCAATCGGCAGAGCCGGACGCGGGGTTTGCGTGGTTATGTTGCGTGCGTTTGTGTCTGCCGAAAAATGGCATCACCGACCCCGTCTGTGCAAGGTGCGCTCGATCTGGCGTTGGCTTTCTTTTTTGCGCAATGCCTCGCGTTTGTCGTATTTCTTCTTGCCCCGTGCCAACGCGATTTCCACTTTTGCCAATCCGTGTGAAAGGTACATCGAAAGCGGCACGAGCGTCAGCCCTTTTTCTTGCACGCGCGAAATAATGCGGTTGATCTCTTTACGATGCAAAAGCAGGCGGCGCGGACGCTTAGGGTCGTGCCCGAACGCTCCGGCCTGGTCGTATGGCGCGATATGCACTTCCTGCAACCACAGCTCGCCGTTGCGCGGCAACACGTAGCCTTCCTTCAGACTCACCCGTCCCGCGCGCACCGACTTTATCTCCGAGCCGGTGAGCGCAATGCCCGCCTCGTAGGTATCCAAAATTTCGTAGTCGTGGCGGGCCTTGCGGTTGCGAGCAACGATTTTATGATTGGGCGCCATGAGGTTTCTCCGTCTCTGGGATGGCGGCGGGGGGCTGTGTGTCGTCCTCGGAGCCGCGCAGTGTGCGTAAAGCCGCTTGGATGTAAGGATCGTTTTCGAGATTAGGTGCTTCTTGCGCGTCGATCACGATGTCGGGATGCAACCCTGTGCCCTGGATGGGCGTTTCGTTTGGCGTGAACCACAGCGCGACGGTTACATGCAGTTGTGAGCCGTCCGGCAAGTCGTAAACGTGTTGCACCGAGCCTTTGCCAAAACTCGTCTGGCCGATCAATGTAGCGCGTTCTCGGTCATGCAGCGCCCCCGCGACCACCTCGGACGCACTGGCGCTCATGTCGTCAATTAGCACCACGAGCGGCACATCTTCGGCCAATTGCCCATCTTCTGAGCGGTAAACGACGGTGTTTCCGTTGCGGTTGCGCTGAGTGACCACGACCCCCGCGTCCAAAAAGAGGTCGCTCACCCCGACAGCTTGGTCTAGCAACCCACCCGGGTTGCCGCGCACATCTAAAATCAGCGAGGTGGCGCCTTGGTCGAATAAATCGCCGATTTCGCGTTCGAGTTGTTCGGTGGCGCGTTCGTTGAAGCCAAAGAGCCGCACATATCCGACATCGTCAAAGCGTTGTGCGTAGACGGTGGGCATTTCCACACGCGCGCGCGTGACCGTGACGGTGAACTCGCGGTCTTCACTGGGTCGGTAGATTTGTAGCGTGACATCTGTGCCCACTTCGCCGCGCATCAAGGCGACGGCGTCGCCCAGCGTCAAGCCTTCGACAGAGGTGCCGTCTATTTCCAGCACTGCATCACCGGTGCGCAAACCGGCTTTTTCGGCGGGAAAATCATTGAACGGCATGGTGATCACGAGGTGATTGTCCGCGTCAAGGCTGATATATGCCCCAATGCCGCCGAATTCTCCGGCGGTCTCTTGGCGGTCAAGCTCTGCTATTTGTGGCGGCGCCAGAAAAGTGTAGCGATCCCCCGTTGCACTCAACAGTCCTTGAAGTGCACCGCGCACCATCTCTTGCTCATCGGGTAGATCGTAGTAAAACTCGGCGTCCAGAACGTCCCAGCCTTGCCAAAATATGTCGAAATGCTTGTCGTTGTGCGGCGAATCCGTCGAATGGGTCAGCCACACGCCCGCCATGAAGCTCAGCGCCATTGCAGCCAGCACGAAAACGACCATCTGCGCAACAAAAGTGGGATTGGACGCGGCAGAATGTCGCGCGGCGTTCGCCTGGGATTGTGGTGTGGGAAGGTCCATTGTAATTGTCAGTTCCTTTGCAAGTGTGTTAGGACGTTGTTTCGTCGAGCTGCGCACGTAAGCGGCGGATGGCTTCGCCAAGTTCCACGTCGCGGCCATCTTCCGCTGGTATCATGCTGATGTCCGGTTTCAGCCCCACGCCGTTGATCGGATCGCGGTTGGGGGTCAACCACTCGGCGGCGGTGATGTGTATGGATGACTCATCGGCAAGCCGGAAGATATATTGCACCGAACCTTTGCCGTAAGTTTGCTGACCGATCAACACGCCGCGCTCGTGATCGCGCAGCGCGCCGGCTACCAATTCTGCTGCACTGGCCGTGCCGTGATTGACCAACACGATCAGCGGCTGATCAAGGGCTTTGCCGCCCGGAGCAGCGCGTTTGGCTGTTTCGCCCTCGCGCGTCATCTCATAAAAGACGACGCCGTCACCCAAAAATTCGGAGGCCACTTCAACGGACTCTTGCAACAATCCGCCGGAATTGGAGCGTAAGTCCAGCACCAACGCGCTCACGTCTTGTGCGTTCAGTTCGTCAAGCCCTGTGCGCAACTCGTCCGGCGTGCGCGCCGTGAAGCGCATGATCTGGATATAGCCGATGCGCGGGTCTTCTGCCAACACACGCCAGATCACCGACGGCACTTGCACCACCGCGAAAGGCACGAAAAGTTCGCGTGTGTCTTCCTCGTCCGGCGCGCGCAACGTGAGCGTGACGCCGTGCTCTTCGCCGACTTCCCCGCGCAAAAGGCGTTCGACTTCGTCCAGGCGTGTCCCTGGCGCGATGTCTTTCCCGTTCACGGCGAGCAAAATGTCCCCGTCCTGAATACCGGCTTCGGTGGCTGGCCCTTCCGGAAATGGATATAGCACAAAGAAACCGCGCTCGTTCAATTTGAGCTGCGCTCCAATGCCCCCATATTGACCGGCCAATACGTCGGATTCGTTTTGTGCCACCGGCGGATCGACGAAATACGTAAACGGATCGTCGAGCACACTCAAATAGCCGCGAATGGCTCCGTGTTCCAAGGTGCGCGCTTCGGGCAGCGGATGCAAAAAGTGTGCTTGGAGCAATTCGCGCGCTTCTGCCAGCAGCGGAAAGTCTCCGTGATCTGCGGCGCTTTGCGCACCGACGGGCAGTTGTTCTCCGAGGAGAAAGCCCACCAGAAATACCCCGCTCAGCACAAAACCCGCCAGCACGCCGCGAACGATCATATCCATGAGGTGCTGCCGTGTGCTCGATTGTATATAGTGTTTCATAATGTCGTTGCCTGTCTGTTTAAGAGCCACCGCGATTTTAGCATAGAGTGGCGCGGAAATTAAGCGCGCGCCGGATTGTCGTTCGATGTATGATCGACGTGAGAACGCACATGACACGAAACAAGGAGCGATGTAATGCCCGAAAGTCCCCCTTTGGTTCTGGTCGCCGACGACGATCCGAACGCGGCGATGTTGCTGCAACACGTCTTGGAACGGGACGATTACACCGTTGAAGTGGTGCGTGACGGTTTGGCCGCGTTGGAAAAAGCCCACGATCTCCATCCGGACTTGATCCTTTTGGATGTGCAGATGCCGCACATGAACGGCTTTGAGGTAACGACCCGTCTGCGCGAGGACCCCGAAACCGCGCGGATACCGGTAGTTTTTGTGACAGCCGCTGCGCGCGATCCCCGTGATGTGGTGCAAGGTTTCCAACTGGGCGCGGACGACTATATCCGCAAGCCGTATGATTACCATGAGCTGCTGGCGCGTGTGGCAAGCAAAGTGCGCGCACACAAGCTCGAAGAACGGTTGCAACGCCGCAGTGCAGAACTCGAAGCACTCGTGCGCATCGGCGCAGAACTCAACCGCCGCCTAGGCTTGGATGAGCTGACCGAATTCATCTTGTTGGTGGCGCGCGACGAGCTGCACG
>CAZZNC010000320.1:0-3841 GCA_964655405.1 uncultured Anaerolineaceae bacterium
ATCACGGCTGAAGGTAGCCGATAACACAGGCGCACGCGAAATCCTCGTGATCCGCGTGCTCGGAGGCTCCCGCCGCAAGTGGGGGTCCGTGGGCGATATTGTGATCGCCACCGTCAAGTCGGCCACACCGCAGGGGTCGGTCAAGAAAAGCGAGATCGTGCGTGCGGTCATCGTGCGCACGGCCAAAGAGTATCGCCGCGACGATGGTTCGCACATCAAGTTTGACGACAACGCGGCGGTGATCTTGCAGGGGGAGTCCAAAGACCCCAAAGGGACACGCATCTTCGGGCCGGTGGCGCGTGAATTGCGCGAAAAAGGCTTTATGAAGATCGTCTCGTTGGCCCCCGAAACGCTGTAGCCGACGACAAGCGAAGTGGAGTGAGGCAACGATGCAGCGAATCAAGCGTGGTGACACCGTCGAGGTGATCGCCGGCAAGGACAAGGGCACACGCGGCGAAGTCTTGCGCGTGCTCACGAAAGAAGAACGTGTGGTGGTGGAGCTGGTGAACATCGTCAAGAAACACCAGCGCCCCGTACAGGCCGGACGCGCCCAGGTGCAGCCGGGCATCATCGAGTTCGAAGCGCCGATTCACTGGTCTAACGTGATGCTCGTGTGCCCGCAGTGCGACAAGCCGACGCGCGTGGGCTTCCGTTACACAGTGGACGGGATCAAGGTTCGCTACTGCAAAAAGTGCGATCAAGACATTGACTGAGACCCGTCAGCACGGAGTTGAGGTGTAGAGGAAACATGGCTACGAATCGTTTGCTGGAGCGCTACCGTGAGGAAATCGTTCCGGCGTTGATGGAAGAACTTGGCTTCAAAACGCCTATGCGCGTGCCACGCATTACCAAAGTGGTGCTCAACGTGGGCGTGGGCGAAGCAGCGGACAACGCTAAGGCGCTCGATGGCGCGGTGGAAGACTTGCGCATCATCACCGGCCAACAGCCTGTGATCACCCGTGCGCGCCGCAGCATTGCCGGCTTCAAGTTGCGGGAAGGGCGCGCCATTGGTGTGAAGGTAGACTTGCGCGGTGAGCGCATGTGGGCCTTCCTCGACCGCTTGATGAACGTGGCGCTGCCGCGTACCCGTGACTTTCGCGGTGTCAGCCCCGACGCTTTCGACGGGCGCGGCAACTATACGCTGGGTATTCGGGAGCAGCTGCTTTTCCCGGAAATTGACTACGACAAGATCGACAAAGTGCGCGGCTTTGAGGTGACTATTGTCACCACAGCGCAAAACGACGAAGAAGGGCGACGGCTGCTTGCTTTGCTGGGTATGCCGTTCCGCCAGAGCTAAGCGGCTGGGAGGATAAGCGTTATGGCAAGGAAATCACTGGTCGCCCGTGAGTCCAAGCGGAAATATAAGGTGCGTGTGCGCAACCGTTGCCAGTACCGCGACCCGAACTCGGGCAAAATTTGTGGACGCCCGCGCGGGTATATGCGTCGCTTCGGGTTGTGCCGCATCCACTTCCGCGAACTGGCCCTGGAAGGCAAGATTCCAGGCGTGGCGAAGTCGAGCTGGTAAGCAGGCGGAGGAACGATGGTTAACGACCCGATTGCCGATATGTTGACGCGGATTCGCAATGCGCTCATGGCGAAGCATGATACTGTCTCGATGCCTCATTCCACAATGAAGGTCGAGATCGCGCGAATCTTGAAGGAAGAAGGCTACATCACGGATTACCGCGTGACGGGCGAAGCCCCGAAGCTGAATTTGGAGATCGAGCTGAAGTATTGGGGCCCGCGTCGTCAACGCCGCCCCGTCATCTCCAAGGTGCAGCGTGTGAGCAAGCCAGGACGGCGGATCTACGTGAGTAAAAAGGAAATCCCCTGGGTGTTGAGTGGGATGGGCGTTGCTGTTCTGACCACCCCCAAGGGCGTTATGACCGGACAGCAAGCGCGTCGGATGGGCGTTGGCGGCGAGGTGTTGTGCTACGTCTGGTAACCCCAGACCGGCACGCGCCGACATACGCCTCAACCGGACAACGGGCGTAAGTAGAGGCGCTGGGCGAGGCGCGCAAGGCACACTTCGCCCAGAAACTCTACGACCCGCCTCGGTCCGGCCAAGTAGCCCCCACGCGCGACACCGTTGCGTAAGGAAAAGGAAGGAAAGAACCGTGTCACGTATTGGGAAGCAACCTGTTCCGATCCCAGACAAGGTTCAAGTCACCATTGATGGCTCGTTGGTGACGGTCAAGGGACCCAAGGGCGAACTTTCCCACCGTTTTCCGGTGGATATGACGATCAAGCAGCAAGACGGCCAAATCGTCGTAGAACGCCCGACCGACCAAAAGCGCCACCGCGCGCTACACGGCATGACCCGTGCGTTGATCGCCAATATGGTTTCTGGCGTCAGCGAAGGGTTCGAGAAAGTGTTGGAGATCGTTGGTGTGGGGTATCGTGCCGAGATGCAAGGCCAAACCCTGGTCATGCACTTGGGCTATTCTCATCCCATCGAAGTCCAACCGCCGCAAGATATGGAGTTCGTGGTGGAAGAACGTGGCCGTTTGGTGCGCGTTCGTGGGATCGATAAGCAAGTGGTAGGGCAGATCGCGGCAGATATCCGCAATCTGCGCCCACCGGAGCCTTACAAGGGCAAGGGCGTGCGCTATCAAGGCGAATACGTCCGCCGCAAGGCCGGTAAGGCTGGTAAAGTTGGCTAGGCTGTAGTGGCGTAGAGAGTGAAAACCGATGAGCGAAAAAAGTCGTAAAGCACGCATTCGCCGGCATCGTCGTGTGCGTGCCAAAATCTCCGGCACGCCCGAACGGCCTCGTTTGAACGTGTTCCGCAGCTTGGGGCACATCTACGCGCAGATCATTGACGACACGGTGGGGCATACGTTGGTTGCAGCTTCCACCATTGACCGTGAGCTGCGGGGCCAGATGGAAGGCAAAAGCAAAACCGAGGCCGCCCGTATGGTGGGCGAACTGGTCGCCAAGCGCGCCCAAGCGCTCGGCATCAAAAAGGTGATCTTCGACAGGGGCGGGTACAAGTTCCATGGTCGGGTGAAGGCTTTGGCCGACGCCGCCCGCAAAGCCGGATTGGACTTCTAAGACAACACCGAGCAGGTCGGCAGGGCTACCCGCTTGGTGCGGGTGGCCCCCGACTGAGATTTTGGAGAGAAAGATGGGAAGACGAGAGCCTCGGCGCGATGAGGAACGCGAAGAACTCGACGAGCGCGTCATTGATATTACGCGCGTCGCCAAAGTGGTGAAGGGTGGTCGCCGTTTCGCCTTCCGTGCCGTAGTGGTCGTAGGCGACAACAAAGGCCAAGTTGGCATCGGCGTCGGCAAGGCACGTGGCGTGCCGGACGCGATCCGCAAGGCTTCGGAACGCGCGCGGCGCAAGATGCACCCTGTGTCGCTCAGCGGCACGACAATCCCGCATCAGATAATTGGCAAGCGTGGTGGCGCCAAAGTGTTGCTGAAGCCCGCTTCCCCGGGCACGGGCGTTATCGCCGGTGGTGGGGTGCGTGCCGTGTTAGAAGCGGCAGGCGTGCGCGACATCCTCAGCAAGAGCCAGGGAAGCCCCAATATTCTCAACGTGGCCCATGCCACGTTAGAAGCGCTCGACAACCTGATGGACGTGCGCGAACTGGCGCAGATGCGCGACAAAGACCCCGCCAAACTCCAGCCTTTCTGGCTGCGCGGCAAGCGGAGGGAACAACAGGCATGAGCGAGAAAAAGTTGCGGATTACGCTGGTCAAAAGCCCGATTGGCTATTCCAAGCGTCAAAAGGAAACCGTGCGCTCTTTGGGGCTGCGCCGTATGCAGTCCAGCGTCGTCCAGGACGACACCCCGCCTATTCGGGGCATGATCAACAAAATCAGCCATCTGGTGA
>CAZZNC010000321.1:0-3835 GCA_964655405.1 uncultured Anaerolineaceae bacterium
TGCGTATGATACGATGGTTGTGGACGTGTGAACGTGTGCGCAGAGCGGGCGCGCCGCCGTGCGCCATTCGGCGCACCCAAAGCGGCTCCGCCGCTTTGCGCCGCGCTTCGCGCGGGGCGGGCGGCGCGCCCCACGTCCCCAGCCATTCGAACGCTCAATCGAGCGGCAGATGCACCGGTTGCCCTTGCTCGGTGGAACGATAGGCCGCTTGCACGATCTCGACCGCACGGTAGCCGTCCTCGCCCGTGATCGCAGGCGGGCGACCTTCGTGGATTGCGGAGACGAACTCGGCAATCATGGCTTGGTTGGCGTCCGATCCCCAATAAGCCCAGCGCGGAGGTTTTTCCTGGTTGTATACGGAGACCACCTGCTTGAAGGGATCGAGCGTCACCAACCCGTTTTCCCCGACCAGTTCCATCGTCAACCCGCCCCACGTGGGGTAGTTGGCCGGACGGCTCCAACTGAAGTCCACGGTGGCGAACGTGCCGTTCGCAAACGTGAGCATCACCAACCCACCGGTTTCCACGTTGGAAACATCACGGCTGTAGAAAATGGTGTTGGTTTCGGCGTACACTTCCACCACTTCGCTGCCCAGATACCAACGCAGCAAGTCGGCCACATGCACAATGTGGTCGGCAGCCGCGCCGCCACCCGCCAAAGCTTTGTCTACGAACCAATCGCGCGGGTAGGCGGTGTGCAAACGTGGCAGCTGTCCTTGATTGGTGGCGCTGCACCCGTAAACGTGCGCCAGCGTGCCCGCTTCCAACGCCTTTTTGATCTCGATCGCCGGTGCGCTGAAGCGCATGGGGAATGCCGTCATCAACAGCACGCCCGCGCGCTTGCACGCTTCCACGATGGCGCGCGCATCCTCGGTGGTGGTGGCGAGCGGCTTTTCGCTCAACACATGCGCGCCTGCCTCGGCAGCCATCAACGCCAGTTCCTTGTGGCGCGCGTTTTCCGAGCAGATGATCACGCCGTCGAGTTTTTCTGCCAACAGCGCTTCATGCGTAGGAAACCAACGCGCATTGTAAAGCTCGGCGAAGTGTTGTCCTCGCGCGGGGTCGGTGTCGCTAAAACCGACGAACTCCACATCCGGCAGGGTACGCAAATTCTGCGTGTAGGCTTCTGCGTGCAGATGTGCAAAGCTCATAATTCCCAGCCGCATGATCACACCTCCTCCACATACACGCGCTGCCCTGTGCGCGCCGATTCAATCGCCGCCAACGCAATACGTACCGCCGCCGCGCCTTCTTCCGGCGCGATGCGCGAAGGCACGTCGTGCGCCAACACGTCGTAGAAGTGCTTGATCTGCGTGAAGTATGGATCTTCCAGAAGGGGGCTTGTGGGCACGCCTGTGTCTTTTCCGGCGTCTTGGCCTTTCAAGTGCACAGACAGCGGAGCGGAGCTATCCGCCGAATGCTCGATGAGGCCATTTTCACCGGCGATTTCCAGCGCAGTGCGGAAAAGCGGCGGGGGATAGACCCAGCCACCTTCCACGTGCGAAAGTGTGCCGCTTTTGTGGCGCAAAATTGCCAGCGCGTAATCGGTGGGCGCGTCGGGGTGTTGCCCGCGCAGACTGCGCACGAACACGCTTTCTACCGCGCCGGCCACCCACTGAGCATAGTCGAAGTCGTGGATCATCAAGTCCAAGATCATGCCGCCGGACTTCTCGAAGTCCAGAAACCATTTGCTCCACGAAGGGCCAGAACTCACGCGCTTGAGCCGCACCATGCCCAGACGCCCCAGTTCGCCGCTGTCCACGACCTGCTTGGCGAGCGCGTATTCGGGAAAGAAGCGCACCACATGCCCAACCAGTAGCTTGACGCCTGTGGCCTGGCACGCCGCGACCATTTCGTTGGCCTGTTGCGCTGTGCGCGCCAACGGCTTTTCGCATACGATAGGCTTGCCTGCGCGCGCTACACGTAAAACCAGCGCGTGATGCGTGTGGGTGGGCGTGCATATGTCCACAACGTCCACCGCGTCAATGAGCGTGTCCAAATCGTTGTACACTGCTGCGCCATACTGTTGTTGGATGGCGCGCGTGCTTTGCTCGGAATACTGGTCAAACACCGCCGCCAGTTGCGCAGGTGTTTGGGCCCAAGCTGCCGCGTGCAGCCGGCCCATGAACCCCGCGCCGACCAGCCCCACTTTGAACATGGCTATTTCTCCTCAGCGCTTACTTGACCGCACCAGCCGTCAGCCCTCGGATGAGCTGCCGCGAGAAGATGACATACAAAATGATCATCGGCACCATTGCCAACGTCAGCGAAGCCAACACCGCGTTCCAGTCGTTGACAAATTGCCCCAGGAACGTTTGTGCCCCAAGCGTCACGGTTTTGTTTCGGTCGGAAGGCGCGAGGATGAGCGGAAACCAAAGATCGTTCCAGATCGGAATCATGTTGAAGACCATCACCGTGCCCACCGCTGGCCGCACCAACGGCAAGATCATGCGGTAGATGCGGTATTCACTGGCGCCGTCCACCCGCGCTGCATCCTTGAGATCGCGCGGGACGGTTTTCATAAAGTGCGTCAAGATGAAAACTGATAATGGCAACCCCTGCGCAGTGTACACGAGAATCAACGCCCAGAGCGTGTCCACCAAGTTCATTTTCACCATCAGCCGCAGCAAGCTAACCGTGCCCAGCCGGATGGGGATCATGATCCCGAGGGCCAGATACAAGCCCATGATGCCGTTGCCCGGAAATCGGTATTCGGCCAGCGCCCAAGCTGCCATCGAGCCGAAAATCAAAATGAAGAATAGGGCCGTCACTGTGACGATGATGCTGTTCATAAAGTAGTGGGGAAAACTCGCACGCGACCACACTTTTTCATAGCCGACGGTGTCCCAAGTTTCTTTGCTCGGTAGCGCGTAAGGCGTTTTGAAGATGGCGCGACGGCTCTTGACCGAGTTCATCACAATCAGCGCCACCGGCCCCAACGCCAATAGCGTATAGGCCACCAAGAAAGCGTGCGCAGATAACAGTTGCAACGTGCGTGCAGGTCGCAAACGGTAGATCAGCGTTTCCCACAAGCTCCGTGAGTTTGTCCGTTGTATCGTTGTCACCGCTGCCCCCTAAAGTTCGATCTGCACCATACGGCGCTGCCATCCGACCATGTAGAGCACCACACCCACCAAAATAATTAGGAACATCACGCCCGCCACCGTCGCGCCCATCGTGGGGTTGCCCGGCTGCAACTGGAAGCCGAAGAATGTCCGGTAGAAGAACGTGCCCAAGATGTCTGTCGCGTAATTCGGCGCGGCAATGGCCCCTTGGGTTGTGTAGATGAGGTCAAAAGCGTTGAAGTTGCCCACAAACGTCAGAATGCCTACGATGCCCACCGTCGGCATGATCAAGGGGAGCTTGATGCGTCGCCAGACGCTCCACGCGGTGGCCCCGTCTACGCGCGCGGCTTCGATCAATTCGTCCGGAATGCTGATTAACGAGGCCAAGAAGAGCATCATGGGAATCCCCACCCATTGCCACACAGAAATCAGCGCCAGAGTTGGCAAAGCCGTGTTCGGTAAACCTAACCAGGGCTTGTTTTGCAAATAACCGATGTGGTACAGCCCCAAAAAGTCCAGAGAGTTGAGCGGGTCAACCACAAATTGGTTGATTCGTTCGATGATATCGGCGGAGATGCCCCAAAACGGATTGAGGATCATTTGCCACACGAAGCCCACCAGCACCACCGAAAGCACCGTCGGTGTGAAGATCAGTGTGCGGTAGATGGTACGTCCGCGAATGAAGGGAGAGCTGAGCAACGACGCCAGCAACAATCCCAACGGGTTTTGCACGCACATATGGATCAAAAAAAAGATGAAGTTGTGTTTGAG
>CAZZNC010000322.1:0-3818 GCA_964655405.1 uncultured Anaerolineaceae bacterium
CATAGGCCCCGCCTGCTGCGAAGTCGCCGGAGGGCGCTAAGGTAATCCAGGGCGTGCCATAATCACGGGGAAGTAAATAGGCAACACTCGTCCCAAAATGTGCACTGTGTGGCGTTGATGCTGAGATCGAGGTGGCAGGTAAGAACATTATGGCTACCACCCACAGCACTTTGAGGGCGGGGCGGCAGATGTTTTGTGTAAATAATGTGCTCATGCTTGTTTCCCTGAGCGCCTCGGCCCTGTACACGCAACGGCCATCGCCGGGCGCCATCCGTTGCGCTGACACGTGAATTGGGTTACTCGCGTGTTGGGTTGGCTTTCCCCGCTTAGAAAAGCTAGCATAAGGCCCGGCTCCTGAAAGCCCTACGGCCCCCACACTCGTATCGTGCCGTCTCGACTGCCGGAGTGAAGTATACAATTTTCTGCGAAAAATGACCTGATAGAACTTCTCCTGAACGGTACGCCGCCGACGTGCGCGCACTCTGGCATTGCTCGCCCTTGGCGCTCGTCCCACGCCGAACCCCAAAAACCCGCGGATCATAAGAGCATGGGGCGGGCTGCTTGAGGGGGAAATGGCGTTCGGACAGGCTAAGGGACTCCTGCCGCCGCGCGTTGGGCAAGTTTAGTGGTCGCGGTACACAGTGATGATGACTTTTCCGCGCGCGTGGCCTGTTTCCAGATGCCGAATCGCGTCCGCTGTCTCGCTTAACGGGTAGCGTTTATGGATCACGGGGACGACTTTGCCGGTTTCGAGCAGATCTTTGATGACAAGCAAATCCGCCTGGTTGGGTTTCGCTATCCCCATGCCGCTGACTTTCTTGCTGCTGAACATTGATATCAGGGACGCCATGAATATCGACTGGAAGAACATATAAAACAGGGACGCAAATCCAGCCTGGACACAAATGCCCTTGGGTTTAAGTGCGCGCCTGAACGCCAGGGCCGAATGATTTGACACCAAATCATAAATCACGTCGTAACGCTGCCCGCTCTTGGTGAAATCGTCTTGTGTGTAATCAATGGCATGGTCGGCTCCAATCGAGCGCACCAAGTCCAGGTTCCGCGTACTGCACACGCCAGTGACTTCGGCGCCGTAGGATTTGGCAATCTGCACCGCAAACGACCCCACGCCTCCGGACGCGCCATTCACCAGAACTGCCTGTCCGGACCGAATGTGTCCTGTGTCGCGCAGCCCTTGGAGCGCGGTGAAAGCCGCAACAGGGGTGGCTGCCGCTGCCTCAAACGAAACATTGGCCGGTTTCAGCGCTAATTTATCTTCAGTCGCACACACGTACTCGGCGAACCCGCCTGCGCCCACAAGCCCGAACACCTCATCACCGGGTTGGAACTGCGTTACCCCGTTGCCCACCGCTTCAACTCGTCCGGCAATGTCGGCGCCAAGCGTTGGGTTTCCCGGCTTTCGCAGCCCTTCTCCCAGGCGAATCGGGAACGGTGTGCCTCTCATGCGATGCCAGTCAAGCGGGTTTGCGGCTGCTGCGTAAACCTTGACCAGCACCTGATTGTCTTGGGGGGCCGGTTTGTCTACTTCTTTGAGTTGGAGCACGTCCGGTGATCCATATTGGGTAAATACAATCGCTTTCATGCTTTCCTCCATAATTGTTCTGGTTTGATCGCGTCAAACTGAACCGTGACGCCATATCCCTCAAGCCTGCGAAATGGATTCAGGCGGTGTTTTCGAGTCACCGTTCCACGTCTGGCGTCTCTTGTGGGCCGGATTCAACGCACATGACCGACAGCAGCGACATCCCCAGATGGCGCACACTTTACATCAAGCTGTACAGCGCCGTCTGAGCGACTGCCAAACCATTTGACAGCGTATTGCCGTTGTCTTCCAGGGTGATGGTCAACCCCTCGAACTAAATCCGTTCATGGCCGATCCAGATGGCCCTTCAACCAAGTGATCCATCACTAAACGGTGGCTGCTGGTGAATGACCGGATGTGAAGATGGCTGCGTTCGACAACCCAGCGGTGGGGTGTTCGGACAGGGCAGCCCATTCGCTAACCCGTGTGGTTTTGCCAAAACCGGCGGGGGCAGAAATGAGGGGCAGTTTGCAATGCAGGCCCGCGTGCAGTTGCTCAATCAAGCGGAAGCGGGGAACAACGCTTGGGCGAGGCGTGGGGATGTAAAGTGTAGTGACTAGCATAGGTGCAGCCATGAACTGATTATAGACTCTTTTCACGTATTGCGCGTTGCGCCCTTTTGCAGGGTAGGGGAATGCAGTCAAAAGTTGTCAGGCAATTCGGCACGGACACTGCCATGCACCGCTGTCAAGCATGGGCAACCGCGTGACATCCGGTTGGGCGTGGAGCTTTCTTTCTGCACAATTTAGCCATTCTTATAGCCCGCCATAGAAAAAATCTATACCCCGCGTGATGTTCTTCACTGAACTCTTGTCATGGCACAGCTTATAGTCGGTTCGAAAGTTACGTTATTACCCGGCATACAGGAACTTGCCATCAGGAGGAACGAGCTATGACGAACGCAGAGCTGAACAGCATCACGGCGGCCAAAGTGGTCGATGCGCGCGGCAGTGCCTGCCCAGGCCCTCTGTTGGAAGCCAAAAAAGGCATCGGCACGGTCGCCGTTGGCGAAGTGTTGGAAATTTGGTCGGGCGACGCCAACACCAAAAACGACATTCCCCGGTGGGCCAAGAAAGTCGGCCATGAGTTCTTGGGCTATATCGAAGCTGACGGCTACGATCGCATTTTCATCAAGCGTTTGAAGTGAGGGGACGCCCTATGGCAACCGCATCGGAGGACATGAAGATACTCATCCTGGCGACACTGTCAGGCGGCTACGCGGGCGCTGATGCGGTCGGGCAGTTGCACGCCTCCTATGCGCCAAACACGTATATCCTGCCGGTGGTTTGCCCCGCTACGTTTCCGGAAAGCTTCTACCTGCAAGCGTTTGAGCGTGGGCTGGACGCCATCCTGGTCATGTACAGCGGCACAGACTGCCCCTACAAAGGCGGGGCAGAACGCGCAGCCCAGATCATCAACAAGGCCTATCCGCTGATGAGCGAGCGCGGCATTGACACGCGGCGGCTGCGTTTGGTGGCTATCTGCACCGTCTGCACCGCCGCGTTTATGCGAGAAGTGGCGCAAATGAACCAGACCCTGGCCGAAATCGGGCCGGTGTGTGCAGAGTTAACCGCTGCCCGCGCGCAAGCGCCTTCTGCCAATGGAAAGGGATGAGACAGCAATGTCCGCCCAAAATGTAAACGTTGACGTGCTGGTGGTCGGCGGCGGCATCGCCGGTATGCAGTCCGCGCTGGACCTGGCCGACCAGGGCTACCAAGTGGCCTTGGTGGAAAAAGAACCCAGCATCGGCGGCAAGATGATCATGCTGAGCAAGGTCTTCCCGACGCTGGACTGTTGCAGTTGCATCACCACGCCGAAAATGTCCGCCGTCGCCCACCATGACAACATCACGCTCTTGACCTATTGCGAAGTGCAGACCCTGCGCAAGAACGCCGAGGGGCGCTTTGTAGCCCAGGTGCTGCAAAAACCGCGCTATGTGGACATAGAAGCCTGCACCGGTTGCCGCCAGTGCGAGTACGTCTGCCCCATTGACCTCCTCTCCCCCTTTGACCGTGAGCTGGGGGCTGTGCGCCCGATTCGGGTGCCTTTTTCCACCGCCGTGCCGCAAAAAGCCTTTCTCGATATCGAAAACTGCTTGCTTTGCGGCAAGTGCGAAAAGGCGTGTCCGGTTGATGCGATTGACTTCTCCCAACAGCCGGAAACCTTCGAGGTCGAAGCGGGCGCGCTCATCCTGGCGACGGGCTTTGAGCTGACC
>CAZZNC010000323.1:0-3795 GCA_964655405.1 uncultured Anaerolineaceae bacterium
GCACCAGCACGCATCATACAAAAGCCCCCATCGAACTCCAAAATTTAGGACTATTGAGGAGCAACAGACATGAAAAAAGCATATAAGGTTATTCTTCTGGGCGCGTTCATTTTGAGCGCCTTTGTCCCCGTGCTCGTTGGCACGACCAACGCACAGGACGGGCCGGTGGTGATCACGATGTGGCACGACGCCGCCGAAGCCGATCCGTTTTCCGCCGTGTTGCCGCCTGCCATCGAGCGCTTCAACGCCACGCACGACGACGTACAGATCGAAGCAACGGCGATGGATGTTGACGCACTCAAAACGCAGCTTTCGGTGGCTATCGCCGCCGGTGAGCCGCCCGACATCTTCATGACCTGGGGCGGCGGGCTGCTCAAAAGCTACGTGGATGCGGGCATTGTCCGTGCCATACCGGAGCTTTCAGGAGAAACCGCCGACAAGTTCATTGAAGGCGGCGTCAGCCCCTCGACGTTCGACGGCGTGCACTATGCCGTCCCGGGCACGTTGACCGGCATCTTTTTGTATTACAACAAAGCCTTGTTCGAAGATGCAGGGCTGGAACCGCCCGCGACCTGGGAGGATTTGGTAGCTTCCTGTGAAGTCTTCAACGACAAGGGCATCGTGCCCATCGCGTTGGGCAACGTCAACCGCTGGACCGGCTCGTTCTGGTTCATGAACCTGAACTTGCGCATAGGCGGGCCAGAAGCCTTCCTGAACGCATACGAGCGCACCGGCTCGTTTGCCGACCCCGTGTTTGTCAAGAGCGGCGAGCTGTTGCAAGACGCCGTGCGTGCCGGTTGCTTCGGCGAAGGCTTCAACGGCATGGACTACACCGACGAGCAAGTGCTTTTCGGAACGGGCATGGCCGCGATGGAACTTCAAGGCGACTGGAACTACGCCGGTTTGCTGAATATCGATCCTGAAATGACCCACAACGACGTAGGCATCATCATGTTCCCGCCGGTTGCCGAAAGCGAAGACGGCGATCCGTTGGCGTTGGTCGGTGGCACAGGCGTGGCGTATGCCATTTCTGCGACGGCTCCGGAAGAAACCGGCGCGGCATTGATCGCGCTGCTGACCGACGACGAGTTCGGCAAGTCTTGCGGCGAACACGGCTTCATTTCGGCGCTGAAGGGCTACGATCAATACATCGAAGAGCCGGCAGTGCAGCACATGGTCGAAATGCTCAGCGAAGCGACCTTTGTGCAAGTGGCTTACGATCAATTCTTGCCCTCAGAACTGGCGCAGGTGCATCTGGACACGACCCAAGGGCTTTTCGGCCTGAGCCTCACTCCAGAAGAAGCCGCCGCCCAAACCGAGGAAGCCGCCGTCGCTGCGCTTGGCCCAAGCAAGTAAACGCAACGACGCAATCTGTGAGGCGCGGGGGGAAGCTCTCCCGCGCCTTCTTGATACGTCGCCCACCAAAAAACGGTAAACGATGGCAACCATGATGCGCTCACGTTTTCCCCAATCGCTCGTCCCAACACGCTTTCGCCTCAGCGAACAGCACGTGACGGCCCTTTTTTTCCTGCTGCCAGCCACGTTGATTTTCGGCATTTTCGTGCTGTGGCCGATAGCCCAATCGGCCCGCTACAGCTTTTACGACTGGGACGGCATCCAGCCGATGACGCATTTTGTCGGTTTGGACAACTATCACCGCCTGGTCAATGACGCCGTTTTTTGGCAGGCGCTGCGGCATAACGTGGTCGTGGTGCTCTGGTCGCTGGGCACGCAAATCCCCTTGGGCATCGGTTTGGCTATGTTGCTCACGCGCGGGTTGAAAGGCTCGACACTGCTGCGCACCTTGTACTTTGCGCCGATGGTGCTTTCCGAAGTGATCGTCGGCGTGGTTTGGCGCTGGATCTATCACCCGCACTTCGGCCTGGCTAATGCGCTGATGGACATTTTGGGACTGGCGCATCAGGGTTGGTTGGGCGACGAGCGCCTGACCATGGGGTGTATCCTGGTTGCCACCACGTGGCGTTATTTGGGCTTCTATATCGTGATCTTCATCGCGGCCATCCAAAACATTCCCGACGAATTTTACGAAGCGGCCAGCATTGACGGGGCAGGAAGTTGGCAACGGCATCGCTATATCACGCTGCCCTTTTTGTTGCCCACCATTCGTATCTCGGCGGTCTTGATGATCGTAGGGTCGCTGAAGGCCTTCGATCTTTTCTGGGTGCTGACTGAAGGAGGCCCTTCCCATGCCAGTGAGTTGATCGCAACGTATATGTTCAAAGAAGCGTTCCGCTCCAACCATTGGGGCTATGGCAGCACGTTGGCGTTTGTTTTGTTCTTGATCGCGTTCGTCGTAGCCATAGGTTTCATCATTTCCACCCGCCCCCGGCATCAGGTGGACGCATAAGGCTTACCTATCAGGACAGGATGACGTTCCCATGCCCCGCATATCCAAGCTCAATCCTTTCCGCCTGGTCGAAAACGGGTGGTTGTACCTGATCGCGCTCTTTTTCGCAGTGGTCTTCGGCTACCCTTTGGTATGGATGGTCTTCTCTTCGTTCAAGACGATGCAGGAAATGGTGCAAGATATCTGGGCCTTGCCGCAACACGTGACCTTTGTCAACTATTCTGATATGTTGCACAACGACTCGTTTTTGCGCTATTTCCAAAACAGCTTAATCGTCGTCTTGATCAGCGTGCCGATCTTGACTGTGATTTCCGCAATGGCTGCGTATGTTTTCGCACGCATCCGCTTTCGTGGGCGAGAGTTGTTGTTCTACGTTTTCTTGGCCGGCACGATGATCCCCATCCACGTGACACTCATCCCGCTGTACACCTTGCTGCGCGATATGAAATGGCTCAACACGCTCAACGCGCTTATCGTGCCCTTCGTCGGGTTCAATTTGCCCGTTTCGATCTTCATCCTGCGCGATTTCTTTTCCAAAATCCCGCTGGAACTCGAAGAAGCCGCACGCATTGACGGGTGTTCCACCGCGCGTATCTTTTGGCGAATCGCGTTGCCGCTGGCGCGTCCGGCGCTGGTGACGGTCATTCTCTTGAGCGTGGTAGCCTCATGGAACGATTATCTTTTCGCGCTGGCTTTTGTGGGGGGCAACAACGAGGCGTATACTTTACCCTTGGGCGTGCTGGCAATGGTCAAGGGCTTCGGCACGGTACATTTCGACCGCATGTTTACGGTGCTGACGTTGGCCGCGTTCCCTGTGTTGGCGTTCTATTTCCTGGCCCAACGGCAAATCATCAAGGGCATTACAGCGGGCGCCGTCAAAGGGTAAAGGCAAGTCGGCCCCATCTGTCCATTTTTCACAGAGGAGAACGGTCATGTTCCTGCAAACTTTGCTCCGGCGCAACGAACCTTTCCTGTCTGCCGTCGTAGCATTGCACCAAAGCGGCCAAATTCCCGCCAACAGTTATGTTCTAGATTTGGACACCATCGAGGCCAACGCGGCCATCCTGTCCCAAGAAGCTGCCACGCACCAGCTCAAACTTTTTGCCATGACCAAGCAAATCGGGCGCAACATCCCCGCATTGCAGGCGATGGTACGCGGAGGCGTTCAGGCTTTTGTGGCTGTGGACTTGCAAGGCGCGCGGGGTATTCACGCAGCGGGCCTGCGGCTCGGCCATATCGGGCATTTGGTGCAAATTCCGCGCGCCGAAGCGGAGTCTGCCGCCCGCATGGCACCGGACTATTGGACGGTGTTCAACCTCACCAAGGCCCGCGAAGCCGCCAAAGCCGCCGCGTCACTCGGACGCGAACAAACGTTGTTGACGCGCATCTTTGCGGAAGGCGACACGTTCTATATGGGACACGAGGGC
>CAZZNC010000324.1:0-3795 GCA_964655405.1 uncultured Anaerolineaceae bacterium
AGGGGACGGCGCTGCGCTGCACAATCCCTTTGCCATGTACGGTATGAGCGCGGCAGTTGCCCGTATTCGCCACGCGATCAAGCATGGCGAACCGATAGTTGTCTATGGCGATTTCGACGCGGACGGCGTGACCAGTACCGCGCTGCTCACCCAGGCGCTGGAGGCACTCGGCGCGCGCGTGCAGCCGTACATCCCGCACCGTGTGGAAGAGGGCTACGGGCTGAACGTGGAGGCGCTGCGCAAGTTGCACGAGGCGGGCACCCGTTTGGTGATCACGGTGGACTGCGGCATCCGCTCGGTGGACGAAGTGGCCTATGCGCGCGATTTGGGGCTGGACTTGATCGTGACCGACCACCACTCGGTGGGGGAGGAATTGCCGCCGGCGCTCGCTGTAGTTAATCCCAAAGTGGACGCGCGTTTGCGTTTGGAAGAAGGGCGCGCCGGCTACCCCGAGGATATGCTCGCGGGTGTGGGTGTGGCCTACAAGCTGGCCGAAGCGCTCTTCCGCGCCGAAGTGAAACAGTCCCGCCGCCGTCCGCGCTTCAAGTTGGACGATCTGTTGGACTTGGTGGCGCTGGGGACGGTGGCCGACCTGGTCCCGCTGGATCGCCTGGAAAACCGCGAGTTGGTGCGGCGTGGACTGCACGTGCTCAACCGGGCGCAACGCCCGGGCATCTACGAGTTGATGCAAGTGGCGCGCGTTGAACCCGGGAAGATCAGCACCACCAGCATCGGCTTTATGCTGGGGCCGCGCCTCAACGCTGCCGGACGTTTGGCCGACGCCATGATCGCCTACGACCTGTTGCGCGCTTCGATGCCGGAGGCGGGTTTGCTGGCGCAACAGTTGCATCTGCTCAACATCGAGCGGCAGGAAAAGACATTGCAAGCCGTCGAACAGGCGCGGGCGCAAGTTTTGGCGCGCGACGGTGATGCTCCGCTGATCTTTGTCATCGGGGGAGACTTCCAGGCGGGCATTGTGGGGCTGGTGGCGGGGCGGCTGTGTGAGGAATTTTACTTGCCCGCCGTCGTGATCGAGCAGGGGACGGAAGCGTCACGCGGATCGTGCCGCAGCGTGGCAGAGTTCAACATCACGCGCGCGCTGGATCGCTGCGCCGATTTGCTCGTTCGGCATGGGGGGCACGCGCAAGCGGCGGGTTTCACCGTGCCCAACGAAAATATTCCCGTGTTGCGTGAACGGCTGTTGGGGCTGGCTGAGCAAACGTTGGCGGGCGAGGATTTGCGTCCCACACTGATCGTGGATGCCGAAGTGCCGTTCGGCGAGCTGACGATGGCGCTGGCGCGGGAGCTGCGCCGTTTGGAACCGACCGGCGCGGGCAATCCGCCGCCGCTGTTGCTGACGCGCGGTGTGCGTGTGTTGGACTATCGCCGTGTGGGACACGACAAGCGCCACTTGCGCCTGAAACTTTTCGGCGCGGGCACAGCCATTGATGCCATTGCTTTTAAGCAGGGGCATTGGGCGGAACGGATGCCGCAGTATGTCGACGTGGTGCACCGCTTGGAGGTCAACGAGTGGAACGGCCATGTGCGCTTGCAGATGAACGTGCAGGACTTGCGTCCTGCGGGGCAAGGCGAGTGAGGCGTAAGGGATGGGTTTGGCGCGTTGGGGGCGTCTGGGGCGCGCCGCCCGCCCCGCGCTCCGCGCGGCGCAAAGCGGCTCCGCCGCTTTGGGTGCGCCGAATGGCGCACGGCGGCGCGCCCCGTGCATTGTCCCTGTTGGCGGGCGTGGTTTTGGTTCTGGCGTTGCTGCTGCCGCACATTTCCGTCGCGGCGTCCCTGTCCGCGCAGGGTGTCAGCGGGTCGCTGCGTTTCGGCGTGGTGGAGGCATACTACCGGCCCGACGACGCGCGCGCGCTGGGCGTGGACTGGGATCGCATTATTTTCGACTGGGCGCAGTTCCAACCCTATTCCCCCTTGCAATTCAACACGGATGCCGTGCCGGAAGCGTGGTTGCAAGATGCGCAGGACGCAGGCCGCGAGGTGGTGGGCTTGATCAAGAGCACGCCGCGCTGGGCTTCGGACGGTTTGCTGCCCGGGGTGCCGCCGCACGGTTTGGACTATCCGATAGACGATCCGCGCAACTATTGGGCGGCGTTTGTGCGCGAGGTGGTGGGCTACTACGGGGAGCATTGGGGCATTACGCATTGGATTGTGCTCAACGAGCCGGACTTGCGTCCCGGGGAGATCGCTTGGTACGAGTTCGACGGCGGCATACCGGAATACTATCAGATGCTCAAGGTGGCGTATCTGGCGGCCAAGCAAGCCAATCCCGCTGCGGTGATCCATCTGGCGGGCATGGCGTGGTGGACGGACGTGGCTGCTGGTCGCCCGCCGTACATGGAGCGCTTGTTGACGTTTGCAGCACGCGATCCGGACGCTTACGAGCACGGTTTTTTCTTCGACGTGGCGACTGTGCACGGCTACTTCGGTACGCTGGACTTTTGGAATATGCTGGTGCAGGTGCGTGGCATCCTTTGGCATTACGGCTTGCAGGACAAGCCGATTTGGGTGGACGAGTGCAACGCAAGCCCTTCCCACGATCCGTTGGCCGAGCTGCCCGACGATCCGCCCTATGTGGTCACCCTGGCGCAGCAAGCGGACTTCATCATGCAGGCGGTCGCGCTGAGTTTGGCGGCGGGCGTGGAGCGCTTCGCAGTCTACCGCCTTTACGACGACCATTACATGCCTGGGAAAACTGAACCCTGGGGCCTGGTGCGTGCGAACGGTGCGCGCCGACCTGCTTTCGGCGCGTATCGGGCTGCCATTCGCCTCTTCGCGGACACGCGCAGCGCCCGTTACACCTGGAGCGACCGTGCGGCGCTGGTGACGATGCAGCAACCCACGCGCACGCTTTATGTGATGTGGGCACGGCGTGACGTGCCGGTGCGCTTTCACGTGGCTGCCGATCCCGCTGAAGAAGGGATGCGCCTGGACGTTTTCGGCACGCCGCGCACGATGCAGGCCGAGTACGTTTATGGCACGGAGGCCTGGTGGTTTGTGACGCCGCTGGCGTCCGCCGTGCCACAGCCGGACGGCACGATTGCGGTGGAGGGGCGCCCGGTCATTTTGGCATTGGCGGGGCCGCCGCGCGCCGTGTGGGTGGACGTGGACGGCGCGGTGTGGGGACTGCGTTAAGGCGCGGGCGAGCGTAGACGTGACACGGCGGGGCGTGTGGGGACTGTTCGTGCTCTTTGCGAGCCTGTACGCGCTTTGCATTGGGCACGGCTTTTATACGTCCGACGGCGAGGTGATGTTCCAAACCACCGCCGCACTGGTCGAGCGGGGCACGTTTGCGCTGCCGTCGAATTCTGCGCTGCCGCAGGTTGTGCAGGGACGGGGCGGGCGTTGGTACGGCAAGTATGGGGCGGGCCTCCCTGTGGTGCTCGTCCCTTTTTATGTTACAGGGGATGCCCTCGCTGCACTCAATGCGGCGCATCGTGCGCACACCGCCGCGCTTTTTGTGCTCTTTGCGCCTGCGCTGCTCGCAGCGGGCGCGGTGGCGGGCGTTGGTGCGCTGAGCGGATCGCGGCGGGCGGCGTTGGCGGCGGGGCTGGCAACGCCGCTGTGGTGGTACGGGCGCGTGCTCTTCGCGGAAGCGGCCTTGGCGTTCGCGCTGTGCGCGGCACTATGGGTGCTGCGCGGCAGACTGGCGGGGTTGGCTGGTGCACTGATCGGGATAGGCGTGGCGGTGCGGGGGGGCTTCGTGGTGTATGGACTGGCGCTTTGGGTTGTGTGCGTTTGGGGTCGCGAACGTGCGTCGGCGGGGGCGCGCCGCCG
>CAZZNC010000325.1:0-3783 GCA_964655405.1 uncultured Anaerolineaceae bacterium
GTTGGAGGTGGAAAACCGACAGCGGCTGGAAGCAGCCAAGCGCGCCAAGCTCGAAGCCGAACGCCGCAGCCGTGAGGCGTTGGCGCGGCTCAACGCGGAGCTGCAAGCGGCCAACGAAGAGACTGCCCGCCTATTGCGTGAGGTGCAGCGCCGCGACGCGCTGCGCGGCGAGCTTTTGCAGCGCATCACCACTGCGCAGGAAAACGAGCGTAAACGCATCGCCCGCGAGCTGCACGACGGCCCGTGCCAGACGCTCACCGGTTTGGCGTTGGGCTTGCGTGGCACGGCTTCCCTCGTGCCGCCGAACTGCGGGGCCGCTACCCAACGCCTGACGGAGCTGGAAACGATGGCGACCGCCTCGCTGGGCGAGCTGCGCCACCTGATCAATAATCTGCGCCCGCCCCAACTGGACGACATGGGCTTGGTGGCTGCGCTGCGTTGGCAGATTGCCACCATGGGCAAGCGCGATGTGCTCCATGCGCGGCTGGAGGTGCTGGGCGAGCCGTATGCGCTGCCGCCGGAGGTGGAAACCACGCTCTTCCGCATCACCCAAGAGGCGCTGACCAATGTGGTCAAGCACGCCCAAACCGACCGCGCCTGGGTGACGTTGGATTTTCGCAACGGCCCCACGCTCACCGTGCGCGACGAGGGCGTCGGCTTTGACTTGTCCACTGTGTTCCAAGCCGGTGAGCCGCGCATGGCCTGGGGGCTGGTGGGGATGCAGGAGCGCGCGCATTTGGTCAACGCGACTTTGACTTTGCGCTCTGCTTCCGGGCAAGGCACGACCCTTACCGTCCATTTGCACCTTACCAATGCCCAGGAGGCCGACCATGCCGATTCGCGTGTTGATCGTTGACGACCACGCCATTGTGCGCGCTGGGATGCGCATGTTGTTGGAAAATGATCCCCAAATTGAGATCGTGGGGGAGGGCGAAACCGGCGCGGACGCCTTACGGCTGGCGCAGGAACTGGCTTCTGATGTGATTGTGATGGACGTGACCATGCCGAATATGGACGGTATCGAGGCGACGCGCCGCATCAAGGCCGAGCTGCCCCACGTGGCCGTGTTGGCCGTCACCGTCCACGAAGGCACGGACTATTTTTTCCAGATGTTGCAGGCCGGTGCTTCCGGCTATGTGCCCAAGCGCGCCGCGCCGGAAGATTTGCTGCGTGCCATCCACACGGTGGCCGAGGGCAACGTCTTTTTGGAGCCGAGCATCGCCAAAGAGCTGGTGGCGGACTATTTGGACAGGGCCAAGGCGGGGGACGCGCACGAAAGTTTCAACGGCCTCACTGCGCGCGAACGCGAGGTGCTGACGCACATTGCCGAAGGCGAAACCAACCGCGCCATTGCCGGTTTGCTGGGCATTTCGGTCAAGACGGTGGAGCGCCACTGTGAAAACATCATGCACAAGCTCAATTTGCACAGCCGCACCGAGCTGGTCAAATATGCCATTCGCAAGAACCTCATTTCCCTGGATGGCGAGTGACGGGGGAATTTATAAGATTTTGTTCATCATGTGACAAACGTCACGCTCTCAGCGGTTAGCTTGGTACTTACCTTCTCATCGGCTGTTCATGTATCTTTAATCTATGGTTCAGCTAGTGTTGATGTTTTTGCACTGCTGTGCCTGTCGCTGAGCTGCCGAAAACAACAAGTTGCTACACGATTTGTGGCCCGAAAGGTTGCCACATTCAAGGAGGGGGTTACGATGAAACGGTTAGGAGCGGCAGTCCTTGTCGGACTGCTGTTGTTAGTTCTGGCGCTAGGTGTGGGCGGGCTGAGTTCCAAAGCCGCCGACGCGCAAGGTGATGGTACGCGCCAATTTGTCGGCAAAGAAGCCTGCGCCGATTGCCATCCAACCGAATACGCGCAGCACGAGCTGCACGGCCATAACTACAAGCTCAATCGCGTGGTCAATGGTCAACCGCCGGAGTATCCGTATTCCGAGCTGGCTGGCCCGCCCGAAGGTTACACCTGGGACGACATCGCCTTTGTCATCGGCGGTTATGGGTGGAAAGCGCGCTTCATTGACCAGAATGGCTACATCATCACCGGCGACGAGAACTCAACCACCCAATACAACTTCCCCATCGTGGACGATCTGACCGGCGAAGTGATCTTGGAAGCCGGTTGGGTGCCCTTCCACGCGGGCGAAGAGAAGCCCTATAACTGCGGCAGTTGCCACACTACGGGCTTCAACCATGACGCGAACACCCACATGTACGACATGCCCGGCATCATCGGCGCATGGCAAGAAGAAGGCATCCAGTGCGAAGAGTGTCACGGGGCGGGCAGTTTGCACGTCGAAGACCCCATCGCCGAAGAGATGCACGTGGACCGCAGCTCCGAAGCGTGTGGCGAATGTCACTACCGCGGGGCTGAGGGCGTGGTCGAAGCGTCCGGTGGCTTTATGAAGCACCACGAGCAATACGAAGAAATGTTGACTTCCCCGCACGCTGCGCTCGAGTGCGTGACGTGCCACAACCCGCACCAAAGTACCCTCTATGCGGACGAAGAACTGAACCCCAACAAGAGTTTGCGCGTCCAATGCACCGAGTGCCACTTTGACCAGCAGGAAATGCCGGAGCATTTGGAAGCCGGCGTGACGTGCACCGAATGCCACATGACGCCGATGGCTGCCAGTGGCGCGCGCGTGGCGGAGCGCTTCTGGGCGGATGTGGATACGCATCTGTTCCAGATCAACACCAACCCCACCGCGCCGCAGTTCACCGAAGACGGCAGCGCCGCGATGCCCTATATCACCGTGCAATATGCTTGCCAGCGTTGCCACATGGATATGTCGGTGGACGAGTTGGCCCAAACAGCCCAGGGGTATCACGAAGGGCACGCCGAAGAGTAGGACGCATCACACGAAAGCTCTATTTTTGAGCCTCATCTAGTATTCCAGCTCAGCGACGCACGACACCCCGACCCGCAACGTTATGTCAGCGGGTCGGGGCGCCTTGCCGTATCTTGCACGCTGGCAACGACTGGGTGGAGGTCGTTTTGATGCACGCACGAAAAAAAGGACTGGCGTTGCTCGGGGGCGTCTTGCTGTTGTTGCTGAGCGGCGCGCTGACGGTCGGCGCGGCCACCCGTCAGCAAGAGCCGCCGCCGAACCTGGGAGCTGCATACATCGGCTCGCAACGCTGCGCCAATTGCCACAACGAGAAGGACGCCGAGCTGTGGAACGCCTGGCACGGGACGGCTCACGCGCGCATGGCCCAACCGGCCTCGCCGGAAACGATTTTGGGCGATCTTTCCGAAGCGGGCGCGCCTTCGGTCACCTGGCCGGACGGCACGACGCGCCCATTGGCGCCGGAGGATATTGCCTTCACGCTGGGCGGGCGCTATATGCAGCGTTATGTGGCCGAGGTGAAAGACGAGGACGGGCAGACGCATTTTTACGTGTTGCCCGTGCAGTGGAACGTGCCGCAAGAGGAGGGGCAAGAGGGCAAGTGGACGCTCTATCACTCCGACGACTGGACCGCGCCGGAGCGTGATTGGCGGGTGGCGTGTGCTGGTTGCCACACCACAGGGCTAAACCGCGAGAATCCCACCGCGCAGACGCAATTTTCCTCAGCGGAGGATTGGCGCAAGGGCGATGTGGAGCTGGGCGTGGGGTGTGAGGCTTGTCACGGCCCCGCCGGTGAGCACGAAGGCGGCGACAACCCCATGCCGCGCACGCCGGACGCGCAAGTTTGCGGCCAGTGCCACAGCCAGGGGCAAGACCCCAGCGGCGAACACGGCTATCCGGTGGGCTATCAGCAGGGTTTGGC